>JAHJXC010000078.1 GCA_018827845.1 Patescibacteria group bacterium | reverse complement strand
TAATTATTGCAATGATTATTTTTCTTTTAAAATCTGTTTTTATGCTGAGATGTCGCTGATTTTGATTATCTATTTTATTATTTAAATTTAATTCCATATGCATTATTTTAATTTACTTCGGCCGGTATTGCAACGCCTCTAAAATGTGGCCCTCTCTAATATCTCCCGCGCCTTCTAAGTCTGCGATGGTGCGGGATAACTTTATTACCCTGTGATATGCGCGGCCGGAGAGGTCCAGACGCTGTGCTGCCTGGTTTAAAATATTTTTTACATTTTCTGAAAGCATGGCAAATTTTTTTAATTCTCTTACTGACATTTCGCTGTTTGTTAAAAGTTTTGTTCCCTTGAGTCTGTTCTTTTGGATTTCTCTTGCTTTCACCACTCTTTTTTGAATCTCTTTTGAAGATTCTCCGGAATCCTGCATGTCAGAAAGTTTTTCATGTTCAATTTGCGGAACTTCCAGCCATAAATCAATCCTGTCCACAATGGGCCCGGAAATTTTTCTCTGATAGCGCATAATAGCCGACTGCGAGCAAACGCATTGTTTTGTTTTGGAACCAATGTTGCCGCACGGACAGGGATTCATGGTGCAAATCATAATAAATCTGGCTGGGAATCTTAAAGATCCTTTGGCCCGGGCCACAGTAATCACTCCATCTTCCAGGGGCTGACGCAAGGATTCAATCACCCTTCTTTCAAATTCAGGAAACTCATCAAGAAAAAGCACTCCCCGATGGCTTAAAGTAATTTCGCCCGGCCTAGGATAAGCGCCCCCGCCCACAATGGCCACATAAGAAGAAGTATGATGCGGGCTGCGCAATGGCCTGAAAGTTAAAAAATCTCCATCCAAGATGCCAGCCACGCTATGAATGGCTGTGACTTCTAAAATTTCCTCAAAAGAAAGTGGGGGAAGAATAGAAGCAAAAGCTTTGGCTAGCATGGTCTTGCCAGTGCCAGGCGGGCCGACCATTAGAATATTGTGTCCGCCTGCAGCAGCAATTTCCAAACCGCGCTTGGCAGTTTCCTGGCCCTTAATATCATTAAGATCAAGAGGAATTTCCATTTGAAATTTCTCAAAATCTATTTTGGTTTCCGGGTGTTCATTAAGAAAAAAGTCCATTCTTTTGTCTAAATGATCTGTAACTTCTTTTAAGTTTTTGCAGGAAAAAATCTTAATGCCCTTTATTAATCCTGCTTCCTTACTATTTTCTTCGGGCACATAAACTTCTTTAAATCCTGCTTTTTGCGCGGCTTTTACTAAAATTAAAGTTCCTTTTATCCGTCTGATAGTTCCATCTAAAGCAAGCTCTCCAAGAAAAAGTTTTTCAGAAGGATCAAAATTAATTTGTTTGGAAGCCAGAACATAAGCCAGAGCAATGGCTAAATCAAAAACCGGCCCCTCTTTTTTCAAGTCAGCCGGCGCCAGAGAAACAGTGATTCTTTGATTTTGCTTTTGCGGAGAATTATAACCGGAATTTTTTATGGCAGCGGAAATTCTTTCCCTGCTTTCCTCAACCGCCTTGTCCGGCAAACCCACCACAGTAAAATGATGCAGAGAACTACCAGTCACATCCACTTCCACATCAATGACAACTCCTTTTAATCCAATAACCTGCGCCGAATGCACTTTAACGGACATAAATATTTAATCTTTAAGTTTATTAAACTCGTCAATTGACAGCTCTATATCCCTCAATATTTTTCTAAGAAGTGATCTATCTATAGTGCTGTAATTGGGCACAGTTACAGATTTCTTGTTGGTACATTCTAAACGAATATGGCTACCGCGCTGACGAACTTCGCGATAGCCTAATTTCTCAAGAATTCTGATTATTTCTTTCCCAGAAAAAAGTGGTAATTTTGACATAACTAAACAGTAATAGTATGAAGGCTAATTTCTGTTGGTTTATAATTTCTGAGAATTTGCTTAGTCTCTCTTTCTTGAAGAATCAACTCTATTACTTCCTTAATATTCTTTAGGGCTTCATCAATAGTTTTACCCTGCGTATAGCATCCTTCAAAAAGCGGGCACTCTGCCACATAAAAACCGTCTTCTCCTTTTTCTACTAAAAGAGGCAAGTTTCTGCCTTGAAATAAATGTTTTTGTTTTAATATAGTCATTAATTTTATAATATATCCTTAAGAAAAAAAGTCAATTTTCAAATCCAAACTTATGCAATGCTGTAATTTTACATTCCCATTTTTTTAAAATATTCTGGATCACCAATTTTTTCTCCAAATTTAATTGAATTATGGTCTATTGTATAACCGTGTTTTTTAAGAAAGTCGAGACCCATCAAAACAGCAGTCGCTGGGTCGGCGGCGCGAGTACT
>JAHJXC010000077.1 GCA_018827845.1 Patescibacteria group bacterium | reverse complement strand
TATTAAGAAAAATTATTTTGATAAGGTCTACGAGGATTTTGATTTGCGGCTTATGAAAAAAATTAAAATACCCCATTCTTTTGATTATGACAGAGACCGGCTTTTAATACGCGGCAAAAATAAAAAAGAAGTCCGCGGAGACATAATCGGCGCTATTGTCGCTGATGCAATTGCGCAAAAAAAAGATATAATCGTATGCGATTTAAGATGTTCTAAGGCGGTTTATGAATATTTCAGGAATAAAGGGGTGCGTGTTATCACCAGCAAAGTTGGACACCTGAATATTAAACAAGCAATGAGAAAAAATAAAGCGATTTTCGGCATGGAAATAACCGGGCATTATTATTTTAAGAAATTTCATTATCATGAATCTCCGGAATTCGCGTTAAGAAAAATAATAGAGCAATTAAATAATAATCCCAGATTAAATCTTTCAGAACCATATCCGGTTTTTAAAAAATTTCACCATTCTGGAATTATAAATATAAGAATCTCAAATCTCAAATCTCAAATCTCAAATCTCAAAGAAAAATATCAAAACGGAGCACAGAATACTCTGGACGGCTTAACTGTAGAATTTTCTAATTGGTGGTTTAATATTCGGCCGTCGCACACTGAACCAATAGTCCGCATGGTTATAGAAGCAAACTCTCCAAAATTACTGGAGCAAAAGAAAAAAGAGTTGATGGCTAAAATTAAAAATGCTTTCTAAAACTTCTTTTTTTTGAGGTATCTACTTTAGTGATTGGTCCGACTTCAGAAAGCCGTTTTTTGTGGATTTCTTTTTCAGCCCGTTCAATAAGTTCAGCCAGTTCTTTTGCTTTTTCTTCATCAACGCCACCCAGCTTCTCCAAATAATCCTTGGCTGCCATAATAATATCTTGCGGCCGTTTTTCTGCTGAAGTGTCGTCTGAAAACTGTATTATTTTCTCTAGTTTTTCTTGCGCGTCAATTCTTTCTATTATTTTTTCTTCCTCTTTTTCAAAAGGCGCAACGTGTTCTTTGCCTATTGATTCCATATATTTAAACACTAGCATCTCTGAAAAATAATCGCAAGGCGTTTTGAGTTGTAATTTTAGCCAATTCTTCATAGGAAATACCACGAATTTCAGCCATTTTTTTGGCCACTTCCTGAACATAAAATGGCTCATTTCTTTGACCCCGCCTTGGCAAGGGTGCCACAAAAGGAGTGTCAGTTTCAACCATTATTTTATCCACAGGCGCTCGACTTACGATGTCGGTGATTCTACCGACATCGTAAGTCAAAACACCGGTAAAAGATATTGAAAATCCTAAATCAAAATATTTCTGCGCCTGTTCCCATGTGCCGGAAAAGAAATGGATATTGCCATTATGGCGAGTAGAAAGTAGAGAGTAGTAAGTAGCCAGTATATTTATTAAGTCATCGTGGGCATCCCGGCAATGGATCATTAAGGGCTTATTTAATTCTATGGCCATCTCTATTTGTTTTATAAAAATTTCTTTTTGCCTTTCTAAATCGCTCTTTTTTCTTCTGTACAAATCCAACCCGCATTCTCCAATAGCAACAACTTTCGGATGTTTTGCCAATTCTTTCAACTTGGCGGTGAAACCGCCAAGTGGCGGTTTCACCGCCTCTGTCGGATGTATTCCGACTGCCGCATATACGCCCGCATATGCGTCCGCAATCTCCACTGCTTTTTTAGAGCTTTCATAATCAGAGCCAACATTAATAATCCAAATTCCGTTATCCAAAGCGCGCTTAATAACTTCCTCTCTATCGGAATCAAATTCTTTAAAATTCACATGAGCATGTATATCAAAAAGTTTAGGATTCATAAAATTTATAATAACATGATTGTCAAAAAAGATAACAACGTGTAGAATCTTTATTAGAAAAACGGTTCGTTAACATCTTCAAATAAGTGCGAATAAGGAGGATAAATTGGAAAATATTTATTTCATTGAGGCAAAGTCGCCAGGAGCACATATTTACAGTAAAGTCGCATTGCCTAGATTAGGCACTATTCTCTTAGCTACGATACTTAAAAATGAAGGGTACAACTCAAAAACCTTTATCGAGGATATTGCAGAACCTGATTGGAACGAATTGGAAAAAGCTGATCTTATTGGTATCTCCTCAATTACTTCTACTGCTCCGAGGGCCTTTGATCTTGCAAAAAGATTTCGCTCCAAAGGAATTTCAATTGTCATGGGCGGTCCTCATTCCACGTTTCTGCAGGAAGAAAGCCTTGAATACGCTGATTATGTGGTAAGGGGTGAAGGCGAAGTAACAATTGTAGAACTTATTGAACATCTCAATTTAGGAAAACCTTTACATGACATTAAGGGTCTCTCTTTTAATGAAGACGGAAAAATCTTTCACAATCCCGACAGACCACTCATAGAAGACCTGGATTCTATTCCCATTCCTGATTTTAGTTTGGTTCACGAGTGGAGTAAAAAAAAGAGAAAAACTGTTCCCATTGCAACATCAAGAGGTTGTCCGTTCGGCTGCAAATTTTGTTCTGTCATTCAGATGTTTGGAAGGAAATACCGGTTTAATTCAATAAACCGCGTGATTGAGGAATTGAAAATTCATGCCACGAAGAGAATCCACATCTTTTTCATTGATGACAACTTTGCTGCTAATAAGGCAAGAACCAAGGAGCTTCTGAAAAGAATGATTGATGAAAATATTGATATTGAGTGGTCAGCTCAATTTAGAGTAGACGTCGCGGAAGATCCAGAACTTGTCGGGTTAATGCAAATTGCCGGATGTGTTAATTGCTTTATCGGTTTTGAGTCGATTAATCCTATGACTCTTGAATTGTATAACAAGAAACAAGAACTTACTGACATAGAAGAATGCATTAAAGTTCTAAGAAAAGCTCACATCAACATTCATGGCATGTTTGTTCTCGGTGGAGATACAGATGAGATAAAGACAATTTGGGATACGTTGAAATTCGCCAAAAGGCAGAAAATAACATCTATTCAGTTTTTAATGCTGACACCTCTTCCCGGCACTCCGGTATTTTATGATTTTTTAGAACACAATAGATTATTAAGCACAAATTGGGAAAATTACGATGCCCATCACGCAGTATTTGATCCTGAACGAATGACTGCCATTGAACTCCACGTCACTACTCTTAAGGCCATGTCTAAATTTTATTCCTGGTCTTACATAACCAAGAACTTTTTCAGATTCAAGTGGTTATACATGGGAGCAGGTATTTATGGAAAACATGCGTCTCACGAAGCGCTAAAAAAAGCTAAAGATTATGTGGAGGAACTCAAATCGTCAAGCGCAGATAAACTGAAAAAATATTTGGAAAAAATTAGATTATCAAAGGGCAAAAGGTAGATACCTTTTGCCTTCTTTTTTATTCTTGACGCAAAAACAATGGCTGGGGCATTTTGTTGGATTTAATTGCCTCAATTATTTTTTCTGAAGTTTCTGGAAGAAATGGCTGGAGCATGATGGCGATTTGATATAAACCAGAAACTAATTCGCCCAAAATTTCTTTGGCCTTATTTTCATCTGTTTTAATAAGTTTAAATGGCTGAGTTTCTTGTATTCTTAAATCAAGTTTGGAAATTTTTTCCCAAATCAAATCCATTGCCTTGCTTAATTCAAAATTCTCCATAAGTTTTTTGTAATTGTCCGGCAACTTTTGAGATTTGAGATTTGAGATTTGAGATTTTAAATATTGCTCACTCATCTTCATAATCCTACTTACTAAATTTCCCAAACCATTTGCCAAATTGGCATTATATGCCTCTTTAAATTTTTCCTCGGTAAAATCTCCATCGTCAAAAGGAGTAATTTCTCTTGTCAGATAATACCGAAGAGCATCAGTTCCATAACGAGCAACAATATCAAAAGGATCAACGACATTACCTAAAGTCTTACTCATTCTTTGGCCTCCGCTATTAATAAATCCATGAACAATAATTTGTTTGGAATTTGACAAGCCAGCTGACATAAGCA
The DNA here is from genome assembly GCA_018827845.1 of Patescibacteria group bacterium. Classification (GTDB taxonomy): domain Bacteria; phylum Patescibacteriota; class Minisyncoccia; order UBA9983; family UBA9983; genus JAHIER01. The sequence continues at coordinate 96 of JAHJXC010000077.1, read as the reverse complement.
TTGCTTGCCACATAGCAGATTGTTGTCTAAGATTATCCTTGCCTGCAATCTGAATTCCTGGCCACCAAGAATTAAAATTGGCTATATTATCAGTCC
>JAHJXC010000076.1 GCA_018827845.1 Patescibacteria group bacterium | reverse complement strand
GAAGCCAGGCAAACCATAACCGTTTGTCCAGTCAAGGTTACTTTCTGTAGCTGATGTAGCAACAGGAGTTGTTGTTGAGAACGGTGACCAGATAATATTATCTGTGTTACCCGAACCAGCTTCAACCGATGTTACTGTACCCATCAAATCCGCAATTGCAGGATATGATGTATCAGCCAGAAGAGCAATGTTGATTGTTTCAGCGACTGCTGCAGTATCTACAACTGCTGATGCTTTCAAAACATATGTCTTTGAGCTATTTGCTGGAACAATTTTAGCCTGTGATGTGGCATCAATTGCAACTTCCAATACTCCCAATGGAGCTTCTACGACAGATCCATTAGCTGTAACGCCATCACCATAAAGCGTGAATCCAGTCACAGCTCCGCCAGTTGTAGCAACAGAGAAACTAAACTTCTGCAATACAACATCTCTGTTATTCCCATTTGTTACTGTGAATTTGTACAAATCAGCTCCTGGAGCCAGTGTGCCTCCTGTGCTTGTTACAGCAAACATAGGAACGGTCCTGAAGATTCTTAGACCATTCGTAGTAATATCCGAAGCTGTTCCCCCACTGATTGATACCTGTGAATCAACTCCTGTTGCGTAGTTACCATTGATTCCATTGTTATCACCATCATAGGTAATAGCTAAGAATGCGCCTGGTGTACCTTCATTTACATTTTGAGCTGACAAATCACCCTTAATTATAATCACTACTGATTCACCCGCAGCAATGCGTGGTGCTGGAGTTAGTATTGTAGATGTAGCATTGTCAGGGTTAGCGCCACCGAATTGCGCGGTACCTATCTGAGCAAGAGTAGTACCATTCAATAATGTTACTCTCTCTCCAACAAGATCAGCTGGTGAGTTTGAAGCAGTATTGCCCAATTGAAGAGCAATTTGTTTCAAGTCCACAGCTTCTGTAGCGCCCGCTGTAAACCGTATTCTAGCAAGCGTTACTCCAGTTGTCCCGGCCTGAGCTACGCTATAAAGAAGCGCCGAATCTTCTGTGACTGTATATGAACCGCTTGTAGCTGCTGTCATTGTTTGACCAGCCGCAGCGGTCATAGTTTCTACCACTGTCTGGCCTGAACCAACACTGGTTGCAGATGTGTAAGTTGATGAGTTATCAGTCAACCCCCATTTAACTGTGCCTGATGTTGCGCCAGCAGAAAGATCACACTTCATTGATATAGACTTTTGTGTACCCTTAGGCACTGTAAGTCCTCCACCATTGAATGTGAATGTATTGTCTCCTGCTGCTAATGTTACATTTGTTCCATCTGTAACATTAGTTGTACCATCATACAGATTACAGTTTGAAAGCTGTGAGGCCGTAACTGTTGTCAAAGCAAGAAGCGCTTTGAAGTTTGATAACCTAACATCCTCACCTGACTGGCTTGCGTCAAGAATATATCGAGCAAACTCAAATCCTTTTGCGCCAGCAATAACATTTCGCGCTGTAGGCTGTGATGAAACATTCATTGCCATCGCACCGGCCTTAACTGTCATCAAGTTACTCTGAACAGCTGAAGAGAATGATGCAAGAGATACAGTGTCTCCTGTACTCACTCCTGTTACTGTTGTCCATTGTGTTGAAGGCGTTGTGGAAGCTTGAACTGTGTCATTTGCTACAAATGTTGAGCCAAGCTGGCCTTGCAATTTAAGTATGGTGTCTCCAATTGGGAATGTTACAGCGTCAGTAAATGTGACTGTGCCGTATGCGGAGTCGGTAGCTGTGCTTGCTCCATCCACTGGACCAGCAACTACTGAACCGTTTTGATCTACCAAGCGAATGCTTGTGATATTTTCTGCTTCATCTCCAGTTGCCTGAATATTGAAAATCATTTGTTGAACCGTAATGGCTTCACCTCTTATTTTAACCTCAAATCCTCCCAATGGCTGATTTGCCGCTAAAACAGCAATGTTTTGAGCGGGAACTGTGTTTGATTGAGAAATCGAGCTAACAGTACCAGCTGAAATTGTTACCACAGAAGCATCGTACCAAGGTGTAGTTGCCGCAAAACCTGTTCCTGTTGAAGCAGGAGTGATTCCATATCCGTATGTTTCTCCTGTTACATTAAGGTCTGTGTTTTTGTAGAGATCAAAGGCAATATTTCTTGTTGTACCACTTATGATGTCAGCCTTGATTGAGACCTCTTTTGAAAGGCCCTTGTCAATCACAATTCCACTGCCAAAACTTGCGGTGTAGTACTTACCATCTGAAGAAATCGTGGTATCGTATGCAGTGCCGTCAACGTATACCTTGACATTAGCAAGGTCTGAAGATCCTGCTGAACCTGACTGATTCCACCTAATTGAATTCATTATTACTTTCTCGGTTGAACCTGCTGTAACCTTAACAGAAGAAAATGTATAGCCAGTTGTTCCAATTTCTTTGCTTATAGTAGCATTCGGGTCAAGTGGTCCTCTTGAAGGTGTGGCTGTTCCAATTGTAAGAGTTGCATTAATGACATGACCAGCTCCAGTAATTGGCAGAGTTCCTGTTACTGTTGCTGAAGTGCTAAGTCCGGTTACTGAAATAAAAGCGATTTGTCCTGCTCTTGCGGTGTTAGAAGATGCCATGTTGCCGGCAATGGTCATTGTTCTTGATTGTCCTGCTTTAACAGTGAAAGCTTCGCCAATTGTTGCTTGATGGAGAGAATTCAATGTCTTAGCAATGCCAAGCTGTAATCCGTCTTCATCCAAAAGAACGATACCGGCAAAGTTTGCATCAACAGCAAGACCTGTTCTTTCAACTTGAATTCCATTAACAACAACATCTCCATCAGTTCCGGCTGTAAGGGTTACCTTAGTAAAAGGCAATCTTGCAGCACTATTAGGAGCGATTGATGCTGCTGGCTGAATTGCTGAAGAAACTGAAATTCCTGTGCCAACTGAAGGAGGTGGTGTTTCTCCTGGTGGTGGTGGTGTTACGCAAGTTCCAAACAGAGCGTTTAATTTTGCTCGCGTCATTGAACCAACATAACCTGTTCCTGCTGTAAGGCCGATTGGCGTCAAAACTTCAGAAGCGTATTTGTCCTGAAATTTAACAACAGCCGCTTTGGTCAAAGGACCGAAGTATGTTGTTTCATTTCCAGATGAGCCAACTCCGCTCGCGGCAACTTGCGTGGCTGCGTCAGAGTTAAGAACTGTCTGAAGATTCTTAGCATCTGCTCCTGTGCTTCCTTGTTTTAGGTCAACACCAAATGTGTAACCGCAAGCTGTTCCAGTACCGCCTTGCAATGCAGAAAGTTGCGATTGCAATGTAGTAATCTGCGCAAGCAATGCTGAAATCTGCGCTTGAAGATCTGACATAGTGTCAGCTTGAGCTGCGATAGGCATAATTGCCGCCGCGCCTGAAAGCCAGACAGCTGTTGTAATTCCTACAAAAGCAGAAGTTATTTTTCCGACTTTAGTTTTTCTAATAAAATTTTTACTCATATAATTTTAACTTTTGTTAAATAATTTTATTGCGCCTTATCTCCTCCGCTAAAATGGGATTCAATAAAAACACATACAAAATTATTTTACTTACTTGCATAGATAACATGGCTCGACTCAACCAAATTCTATACAAATTATTAACCAATAAAAGAATTGATAAACTGTTAATTTTACAATTCTTACGTACTAATAATTATAAATCCTTTAGCATAAAGTGCAAAATTAAGATGTGGATAACTCCGACGCCCCGACTCTGCGTCGGGGGTCGGAGCCCCGACTCCGAAGGGCGTCGGGGCTTCCAGATCTAGGCTATTTATTATATTATACAAAGCAAAAGAGTCAATAAAAATACCTCAAAACCGCATTTTTAAGGATTTTTGTCAATAACATTGAAATTAGGGTTTAAATAATAAACCCTCCATCTTTTTTCGCCATTTGCCAATAAACGGCCGGATTTTACAAGATCTGCTAAGTCCCTTTGAATGCTTTTTTCACTAATATCTTCAAAAATAGAGGAAATTTCTTTTATTGTCTTTTTATCGTTATTTTTTAATGAATTAATGATTTTTTGCTTTCTGTCTTCAGTTTTGTCCGATAGAATTTTCTGTCCTTTATACTCTTTAGTTTCTTTTTCTTTTAAAATAGGCAATTCAGGCTTAATTAATAATTCTTCTTGGGAGAAAATAAATTGCTGCTGGTTTTCAAGAAAATCTTTTAAAGACCCGTATTCTTTTTTTATGATTTCAAAATTAATATCAGAAATAAAACCGCCTAAAGAGGCGAGGTCAAGTTTATTGATAATTTGGGAAAGAGAACTTAAAACTTCCTTAAAATTATATCTTAATTTTCTATCGGACATGTCTGTTATGGACATTAGATTGTTATACAAATAAACAGCGTTCTCTCTTAATGCCCATTTTAACGGCTCCTGGTCAGGATAAAGGTCAGTCACTCTGTAAACTGCCTCGGTCAGCTTTTTTATCCTGTTTGTTATATAATCATTCACCTGTGTCCTTTTGTTATTTTTATCAGACATATCCATTGTCCTTATTCTAAAGGACAGTGGTGAAAATTACAAGCACCAAGAAACAAATTCCAAACAAATCTCAAAAAACCAAAACCCAAAATTCAAAAAGTGTTTAAAAATTAGAAATTAAAAATTAGAAATTGTATAATGTATCTATGCCCGGTAGTGAAAATTCAAATTAATTTTTGCGGTATTGCAAGTTTAGACAAACTAAAAACTACTGGGGAGTAAAATATTATTAGAGATAATTTAATCAAAATTCAAAGCAATTTGAATTTCTACTACCGGGTATGTCTTCAAAAAAGAAATTAAGAAAACAAGAATCTAAAGAAAAATGGCATCATAGTCTAAACGACGGAACCAAGCATTCTATTCTGGCAATTTCTTTTCTTGTTCTTGCTTTATTTTTTTCTCTGGCTAGTTTTGGCAAGGCAGGAATTATCGGTGACTCAATTTATAAAATATTGGAGCTTTTGTTTGGTTCTGGATTTTTTTTGGTGCCAACAGTATTCTTCTTGTCCAGCATATCTCTTCTTGTTTCCGTAAGACCGCATTTCATTGCCACCACAATTGCCGGAACAATACTTTTTCTCATAAGCAGTCTTGGTGCGGCTAATATAATGTTTGGCGAAAGAACTGCCGGCTATATCGGTTATTTAATTTCTTGGCCCCTTCTTAAACTTTTTGATTTTTGGGTAAGTCTCATTATCTTAACGGGATTGTTTATTGTTTCTCTTTTGATAATTCTCAATACTTCACTTTCAATCAAATTGGCTTTGCCAAAGAAAAAAGAGGAGGGGCAGGTAGTGGAAAGCGTTAAGGAAACAATAGAAGAGATAAAAGAAGCTCTGAAAAAAGATATCCCTCTTCCAAAAAAATCCGACAAAGAAAAAGACGAGGATATTAATATAGAAACTATCAAAATTAAAAAAACCGATTTTATTCCTCCCCCATTAGAACTTCTTGAAAGCGATAAAGGCAAGCCCTCAAGCGGCGACACAAAAGCAAATGCCAATATTATCAAAAGAACGCTTCAAAATTTTGGCATTGAAGTTGAAATGGGTGAAATAAATATCGGCCCCTCTGTTACCCAATACACATTAAAGCCGGCTGAAGGAATCAAATTATCGCGTATCATTGCCCTGCAAAACGATCTCTCTTTAGCACTGGCTGCTTATCCTTTAAGAATAGAGGCGCCTATCCCGGGAAAATCCCTAGCAGGAATTGAAATTCCTAATAATATAAAAACAATTGTCGGGCTTGCTAATCTTCTTTCAGAAGAAACATTTCAGAAATCAAATCTTTCTCTGCTTTTTTCCCTTGGCAGAGACGTTACTGGCAAGCCAATTTTTGCCAATCTCGCCAAAATGCCCCATGTCCTTATTGCCGGAGCAACAGGCACGGGAAAATCTATCTGCATTCATTCCATTATAATAAGCATGCTTTACCGAAATTCTCCGCAATCTTTGCGCTTTATTATGATTGACCCTAAAATGGTTGAGCTGACTGTTTATAATAAAATTCCCCATCTCTTAACCCCAGTTATTACTGAAGCAAAAAAAGCAATCCTCACTCTCAAGTGGGCATGCAAAGAAATGGAAAGAAGATATGAATCTCTTTTAAAGTCAGGGGTGAGAGATATCATGTCTTATCATGAGAAAAAAGGCGAATACAATTCTATGCCTTACTTATTAATAGTTATTGATGAACTGGCAGACCTGATGGCCACTTATCCGCGGGAAATGGAAGCGTCTGTTGTGCGTCTGGCTCAAATGTCCCGCGCAGTCGGCATTCACTTGGTAGTTTCCACGCAGAGGCCTTCAGTAGAAGTCATTACCGGCCTTATCAAAGCCAATATTACTTCCAGAATCGCTTTGCAGGTTGCTTCGCAGATTGATTCGCGGACTATTTTGGATATGGGTGGCGCGGAAAAATTATTAGGAAACGGGGATATGCTTTATTTGGCCGGCGATACAGCCAAGCCAAAAAGAATCCAGGGACCTTATATTTCTGAAAAAGAAATCAAGCGCGTAGTGAAATATCTGGATGAGGAATATAAAGATGTTGATATGGAAGAATTGGGAGAGCCGATTGAAGAAATTTTTAAAGACGCTAAATCCCAGCCATCTCTTGATTTTGACGAAGAAATTGATGACGAACTTTACGAGGAAGCCAGGGAAACAGTTATAAAGGCCGGCAAGGCTTCCACTTCTTATCTTCAGAGAAAATTAAGAATTGGATACGCGCGCGCTGCCAGATTGATAGATATGCTGGAAGAGCGAAGCGTGGTTGGACCGGGTGATGGCGCCAAACCGCGCGAAGTTTTAATCAAAGATCCGGAGGCAGAAAACAAAGATGACTATTCAGAAAACGAAACAGAATTTTAAAAAAGAAAAGGCCCTGCTATTTAGCGGGGCTTTTGAGTTCAAGATATTTTTTGAGGGTGGGAACATGAGTCGGCACAATTTCTCTTTTTTCAATCAGACCTTTCACTTCTTCCTTTGAGAAAAACCCAATTCTTTCCACCTTGTCTCCAACCAAAGTCGTTCCGCGCATATAATCAGCGCGAAATACAATAAATCTGTATGGTCCGAACCTGCCTTCTCTTTTCTCGTCAAAAATTTTATCTTCATCATACAAAGTTTTTATCAGCAAACCTGTTTCTTCCAGGGCTTCCCTATAGGCCGTGACTTCCGGCCATTCACCTTTGTCAAGAGTTCCGCCAGGCAATTTCCACATTCTTGGCTCTGGCCTATTTTTTTCCTGAAGCAAGAGGATTTTCCCTTGGTGTCCAAAAACATTTTCAATAATTACAAAAACAACTGCCGGGGTGTTTTCCACCATTAATCACCGTCCTTTCTAAAATTTCAATTTCTGATTTAGATTTTAGCATTGATAAATATTTTTGTCAATAGTTTCAATTTGGGTGCGTGGATTATACTTATAGTAATGCGTTCTAATATTAGATTCTTTGTTGGGATAATGGTTATTGCTGTTTTGGTGGTTAGTTTTGCTGTTTTTGGTTTTTATAAGGCAAAAGATTTTCTCAGGGGGCCTAAAATCATTATTGAATCCCCTGGCAACGGCCAGACAATTTCCTCTTCATATCTTGAAATAAGGGGGTCGCTAAAAAATGTTGCTATAATCCATCTTAATGGCAGGCAAATTTTCACTGATGAAAAAGGAGTTTTTAACGAGGGTTTGCTCTTGGCAAGAGGATATAATATAATAGAAATGTCGGCTCAAGATAAATTTGGGCGAAACATTGAAAAAAAATTAGAAGTAGTATTTAGATAAAAATATTATGGCAAAACAACAAAAAGAACCAAAAGAAAAAAATGCTGGTATTGAAAATGCCATTCATGAAATCCAGGCAAAATTCGGCGAAGGAGCAATAATGAAGCTCGGCGATGCAAGACGAGTTGATGTTGATACTATTCCCACCGGCTCATTAAGTTTGGATCTGGCTCTGGGAGTTGGAGGCGTTCCCCGCGGAAGAACTATAGAAATATTCGGGCCTGAAGGTTCTGGCAAAACAACTCTGGCTTTAAGTATCGCTGCTCAGGCGCAAAAAAAGGGCGGGGTTTGTGCTTTTGTTGATGCTGAACATGCCCTTGATCCTGAATATGCGAAAAAATTAGGTGTAAAAATACAAGATCTTTTGATTTCCCAGCCAGATACCGGAGAACAAGCCCTGGAAATAGTTGAGAGTTTGGTGCGCTCCGGAGGGATTGATGTTGTAGTTATTGATTCTGTTGCCGCTCTCACTCCGCAGGCAGAAATTGAAGGAGATATGTCATCCCAGCAAATAGGCCTGCAAGCAAGATTAATGTCAAAAGCTCTCCGCAAACTCACAGCCATGACTGCAAGGTCAAAAACAGTGGTCATTTTCATTAACCAAATAAGGATGCGGATCGGCATAATGTTCGGTAATCCGGAAACGACTCCCGGAGGCAAGGCCCTGAAATTTTTCTCATCAGTGCGCATTGATGTCCGTCGGGCTGCTCAGATTAAAAAAGGCGAGGAAACCATCGGCAACCGCGTAAAAGCAAAAGTTGTTAAAAACAAAGTGGCTGCTCCTTTTAGAACAGCTGAGTTTGATATTTTGTATAACGAAGGAATTTCTTATGAAGGCGATATTTTGAATATGGCGGAAAAATACAGTATTATCAAAAAATCGGGCGCCTCTTATAGTTATGACAAAACAAGTCTTGGCCGAGGTTATGACAACGCCCGCCAATTCCTCAAAGACAACCTCGAAATCACCCAGGAAATCGTCAAAAAAATCAAAGAAACGATAAAATAATACCCAAACGACTTACGATTTCGTTTATTCAAAAACTAGATCTTTTATTGAGTTTAATGCATCTTCGGACCATTCTTGAAGAAACAATTCATACTCCTTAACGTCTTTAAATTGATCCTTGATTATTTCTGTGCCAGATATAATTGAATCTTTATAATTATCATTTTCATTTATATAAGATTTCAAACTTGACCATGGGTAATCAAAAAGTTTTTTCTTTGCGCTAGGCCAATCTTTAAGTTTATTTTCTCTCCATTCCCTTCCACTAATAAAATCAAGGGGATTAAGATGAATATAAAGAGAAAGGTGAAGCAAATATTCATTTGTATCAATATGTTTGGAATTAAAACGGCTTTCAAAAAGAGTTCCGCGCCTGTCATTTTTGATGTTCACATATTTTGAAATAGAAATGTTGCACTTACGCATAAAATTTGAGATATTATTGTCTTTTAATTCTTTTATCAGAAGATGATAATGATCCGGCATTATGCAATAACATAAAACATCCACGAGTTTTTCTCCTGTTTTTGCAATTTCTACAGCGTCTTCAATCGTAGCATCTTCATGATTTCTTAAAAATTGAAAGGCTCGAGTTGACTCTGTTGAATTAGCTATTAAAAAAGATTGCGCAAGCCGTTCGGCGTTTCTATTATCTCGAAATTCGGGCACGTTTAATATTGTTCGGCTGTAAATGTGATAATATTCACCCGAAACAAAAGGTGTTTTTCTCATCAAGTTTAATTATAAACGACTTACGATGTCGTTTCAAGGGCAAACGACTTACGATGTCGTTTGGTCGTTTGCAATGTCGAAAAACAATTAAAATAAAAAATGGCGGGAGTGATTTTTATACCCCGCCATCTCTTATGCAAAAAGTGTTTCTTTTTTCCTGAACAGCAAACGCAATATTGTTATTCTTAAATCTTTCATTAAAAATACTAATAAAGCAAGCATGCCGATAAGAATAATCTTGACGATCATCTCTGTTTCGTAAAAAGCAGAAATAAAGAAATTGGCAGCAGGAAACGGGGAAGAAATCGAAGGCACATTGTTTAAAACATTGGACAAAGAAACATAAACAGTCATCCAAAGCAACAAGGCCGCAAAAGAAATCAGCTCTAATGCAAAAGGGCTGGTTATTTTTTTGAAAAACCAGATAGCATAAACTCTCCTCATTATTTTTTTCTTTAGATTTACGTGATGCATAATTTTTTATCTTCTTCAATAATTTTTTTAAAAATTTTTTTGGCTCTAAAAAGTCTCATCTTCACGGCAGTGACAGAAATGTTTTCTTCAAGCGCAATATCTTTTTGAGATTTGTCTTCCAAATAATATTTTCTCAAAATGCTCTGCAGATGCTGCGGCATGCCACATAAAGTCTTAGATACAAGAATCTTCATGTCAGTATTTAACTCCATATCGTTATTTTCTGCCGCATTATATAAATTAGAATCATAATATTCAACAGTTTTCTGGATTAATTTTACTTTTCTGTAATGCGTCAGCGACGTATTAATGACAATTTTATAGGCCCAGCTTTTAAAACTGCCGCCCGCCTGCTCTTTGAACTTGTCGGCATTCAAATAAATCTTAGTAAATGCCTCCTGAACAATGTCCTGCGATTCTTCTTTGTGATTAATAATCTTAAAAGCTGCCCTTAAAAAGGCGTCCTGGTGTCTGTCAACTAATAATTCAAAAAATGACGGCTTTTTCACAGACATAGCCAAAACTTCTTCGTCTCTTAAACTTTTCATATCTTTTTCCATGTCTTTATAATATAACTAATCTTGCCCAAAGAAAAGTTTCATTATAATATAACAAAGTATGTTATCTTACAATGAATTGAAGCCGGGGGTTTTTATTATCTTGGATGGCCAGCCATATGTGGTAATGGAATTCAAATTTTTGAGAATGCAGCAAAGAAAACCAGTGACGCAGACAAAAATAAAAAATATTATTTCCGGCAAAACCATAGAAAAAACTTTCCAGCAAACAGACAAATTGGAAGAAGCTGAAATCGAAACAAGGCCAGTTAAGTATTTATATCATAGGCCTGCCCGCCGAAGCCTTGGCGAAGGCGGGGGTGAGTTTTGGTTTTCAGAAAAAGATAATCCATCTGTCAGGTTTAAGCTTGATGAATCGCTTGTTGGAAATTATATTGATTTATTAAAACCAAATTCTCTTATTGAAGCAATGAGTTTCCAAAAAAACATAATCGGTGTTAAAATGCCGGTTAAAGTTGACTTGAAAGTTGTTGAGGCTCCGCCGGCTGTAAAAGGCAACACTGCCCAAGGCGGAACCAAACAGGTCAAATTAGAAACCGGCGCCGCAGTAAATGTTCCGCTGTTCATTAATGAAGGGGATATTATAAGAATAAATACGGAAACTAAACAATACACCGAACGCGCAGAAAAGGGCTCGTAGTTTAGTGGCAAAACAGCGCATTCGCATTGCGCAGATAGGAGTTCGATTCTCCTCGAGTCCAAAAATTATTTATTAATTTTATTCACTAACAACCTTCAAATGAGAAGAAAAGCCAAAAGCCCGGAAAATGATTTCCTAAAAAATATTCTTTCGCCTCTCAACTGTTTAATCAACTTCTGCCGGCGAGTTTTATTAATTTGGGCAATAAATTTATCCATAAATATATTTTATAACAAAAATCCATATTTTACACTAGGCAAACTGCTAAAAGTTTTTGAAACAAGATAAAATTCTTTTAATTTTAACTGGTTGCTGATTTTTTTTAGTTTGTTGAAATCCTGAGGAGTTGGTTTAATTTTTACTTCAAAAGCGATTCTTTTGTCAAGAATAAAATCAATTTCCGCTCCGCTTTTTCTTTGGTAATAATTTATCTCTCCTTTTAATCTTAAATTTTGAAAAACCGCGTTCTCAAACAACGATCCATCGCTCACTTTGGCAAAACAATTGATTAGCCCTGAATCACAAACATAAACTTTCGGAGTTTTTCTTATCTCAGTATCTTTGCTTCTGCTGAACGGCCTGATGATTTTGATAAAATAAGTGCTTTCTAAAAAAGAAACGTACTGGGCAATTGTCTGGCGCGATACGCCAAGCTCATAAGACAATTTTTGGATATCCAGCTTGGAACCGATTCTCCCCATTAAAAGAAACATCAGGTTTTTCACAATATCATTTCTTTTAAAATCTCCAAGCTGCAAGACTTCCAGCTCAAAAAAAGAGGAAAAAACATTTTCCAGGGATTTTTTCTTTTCCTGGGCGTTATTTTTCAGCACCACTTCCGGAAATCCGCCCCATAAAATATATTCGTCGTATAAATCGGAAAATAATTTAAAAATTGGCTCGGTTATTTTGGAAGAATTTTCCGGCAAACGCAATTTAGATTTTTTAAATAATAAAAATTCCCTGAAATTTAGCGGGAAAAGCTCAAAAACATATTTTCTGCCGGACAAAGATTCAGAAAAGAAGTTCTTTAAATAAAAACTGGCGGAACCAGTGAGAAAAAATTTTACCTTGTAATGGTCAATAAAATACTTTACCACTGACGGCAGGTTTTTGACTAATTGAATTTCATCAAGGAAAATAAGCGGCCGCTTGTCAAAATCTATCCCCAGCGCTTCAAGGGAGAATTTTATTTTCTCGTAATTTTTCTCTTCAAAAATGCTCCTGTTGAGAATATTTTCAAGATCCAGAAAAATTTTATTGTCCGATTTAATTTCGTCATAGATAAACTTTAGCAATGTTGTTTTGCCAGTTCTTCTCATGCCCGTAACAATTATTGCTTCAGGAGAATTATAAAAAGGCTTTATTTTGCCCAATATTTCTCTTTTTATTACTTCTTGCATACTATTACTTTACAAAAAGTATCACTTTATGTCAATTACCTCCTGTGGATATGTGGAAAAAGCTCTTTAATGCGTAACAAATGGCAGCAAGGCCATTATGCGAGCATTTTTGACGGCGCGGGAAAGTTTTCTCTGGTGCTTTGTGCATGTTCCTGATTCTTTTGCAGGCACTATTCTTGAAAAAGAATCAAGAAAACGCTTGAGAATCTCAATGTTTTTATAATCAATTACCTTTATATTATTTGTGCAAAAATAACACTGGCGCATAAATTTAAAATGGTATTTCTTCCGGATTAATATCTTCATCCGGATATTGGATAGTTTCTAGCTCTTCTTTTGGTGCCTGCTGCGACGCGTTTTTTTCCCCTCCTCCCGCCAAAGACGAAGTCCCCTTTCTTGGACCAAACTGCACTCTTTCCGCAACAATCTCTGTGCGGTTTCTCTTGCTTCCATCCGCTGCTTCCCAACTTCTGTTTTGTATCCTTCCTTCAATAAGGGCTGAACTGCCTTTTGTAAGATACTGGCTGACAATTTCCGCCTGCCTGCCAAAAATAACGATATTGTGAAACTGCACTTCTTCTTTTTTTTGCCCGCTCTGATCTTTCCACACCCTGTTAGTGGCCACTCCAAAAGAAGCTACTGCTGTGCCAGAAGGAAGGGTTTTTAATTCCGGATCCCTGGTTAAATTTCCTATAATAAACACTTTATTAAAATTCATACAATATTATGCAAATCTACAAATCTTATGCCTATCTACAAATTGCAAATATTTGCAATTCGCATCATTAGCATTAAATTCGCATATTGGCATCATCTACTTAATAATTCTTCTAATTTTTTATCAATTTCCTCTGTTTTTATTTCTGTCTTAATTTTTGGCTCTATCGGCCTTGCAGCAACGGGTTTCTTTTTTCTGATAAATTTTCCTGTTGGCAATTTTCTAAGCGCTTCCTCCTTTGTTATTTCTGTGATTAGAAAACGGACCACGTTCTGGTTTTTGTCAAAAGATTTTTTAATCTCAGGCACGCTGTCCGAAGCAACCATAAATTTAATCCAACCAAAATAAGCGCTGTCAAAACTGCCTGCATTCGGTTTCTTAATAGTATAAGCCAGCCGCTGCATTTTTGCCCTTTCTTCATTTATTATAAACCCGTGATTCCCTTCAATCAACCCCCTTAAAACAGAAATCTCCTCATTGATTTTTTCTTCAGTAATAAGAGGAGTTAAAAGATAGCCGATCTCATATATTTTGGATTCTCTCTCCATAAATTCAATGGTATAATAAAGAACAATGAAAGTCAATCCAAATATATTTAAAGAATACGACATCAGGGGAATTTATCCCAAGGAAATCAACAAAAAAGTTGCCCGCGAAATAGGCGCCGTTTTCGTACGATTTTTGGGGAAGAAAAAACAAAATATCATTGTTGGCCGGGATCTGCGCTCCAGCGCGCCAAAATTAGCAAAAGGATTTATAGAAGGCGCGATTGAAAAGGGCGCTGACATAATTGATATTGGCGCGGTTACTTCTCCTATGCTTTATTATGCCGTATCTTTGTTAAGAGCTGATGCCGGAGCAATGATAACTGCTTCTCATAATCCCAAACAATACAACGGCATCAAAATGTTAAGGGGCAACGGCGAAATGATAAGTGGAAGTGAAATAAAAAAATTTATAAAAAACAAAAAGATAGGCTGGGTAAAAAAAGGAACGTATAAAAAAATTGATATTAAGAAAAATTATTTTGATAAGGTCTACGAGGATTTTGATTTGCGGCTTATGAAAAAAATTAAAATACCCCATTCTTTTGATTATGACAGAGACCGGCTTTTCATCCGCGATAAAGACAAAAAAGAAGTCCGCGGGGACATAATCGGCGCTATTGTCGCTGATGCAGTTGCGCAAAAAAAAGATATAATCGTATGCGATTTAAGATGCTCTAAGGCGGTTTATGAATATTTCAGGAACAAAGGAGTGCGTGTTATCACCAGCAAAGTTGGACACCTGAATATTAAACAAGCAATGAGAAAAAATAAAGCGATGTTCGGCATGGAAATAACCGGGCATTATTACTTTAAGAAATTTCATTATCATGAATCT
>JAHJXC010000075.1 GCA_018827845.1 Patescibacteria group bacterium | reverse complement strand
TTTACACGAGTGTGGAACTTGTGATCCTTGCATTGTAACTCATAACTCAAGTTACAGGCATATTCATCCTCATATTTCCTATCTAATTGTGGGATCCTTATAATATTTATACATACTTGACATCTCTTTTTGTGTTCTTGCACCCTATAATTTTCCCTTCCATCAACATCAAACATTCATATCACCTCCTTTTTTTAATTACTTTCTATTTTTATTCTTATCACATCTTCAAAATTTTGTCTATTTTTTCTGCGATCTTCTTCATGTCTTTTTCTTTTATGCCGAGCGTGGTGACTGCGGCTGTGCCAATACGAATCCCTGACGGATCTGCTGGTTTGCGAATATCAAAGGGAATCATATTCTTATTAACAATAATTCCGGCTCGCTCTAATTTCTCGCTTGCTTCTTTCCCTGAAATTCCACGCGCCCAAACATCAACCAAAAACAAATGTGTATCTGTTCCCATAGAAATAATTCGCCATCCTTTTTTCTTTAGTTCATTTACTAAAATTTTGGCATTTTTTACTACTTGCCTAGCATATTTTTTAAAACCTGGCTTCATGGCTTCTTTTAAAGCAATTGCCGTAGCTGCAATCTGATTCATATGAGGTCCACCCTGTAATCCAGGAAAAACAGCTTTGTCAATTTTTTGAGCCAATTCTTTTTTACAAAAAATCAATGCTGCTCGCGGACCGCGTAAAGTTTTATGCGTGGTTGTTGTCACAATATCCGCGTATGGAAAAGGGCTTGGGTGGACACCGCCGGCTATTAATCCGGCGATATGGCTCATATCTATCATTAAATATGCTCCGCACGCATCTGCGATTTTTCTAAATTTCTTAAAATCAATCTTTCTAGAATAAGCAGTGGCGCCGGCGATTATCAAAGCCGGCTTTTCTCTCTTTGCGATTCTCAAAACTTCATCATAATCGATCCTCTCTGTTTTTTTATCAACTCCGTAAGGCACCTGCTTCCAGAATTTTCCTGTCATAGAAACTTTTTGCCCGTGAGTTAAATGCCCGCCCATTTCCAAAGACATGCCCATAATTTTCCCTCCTTGCGGCACAAGCGCAGAAAAAACCGCCAGATTGGCTGGCGAACCTGAATATGGCTGAACATTAACATGCCACCTCGACTTCCCTCCATTCCACTCGGGACGAGTCGCTCGGTGCAAGCCAAATAATTTCAATGCGCGTTCTTGGCATAATTTTTCCACCTTATCCACCAATCCGTTTCCGCCATAATATCTTTTAGCTGGATAACCTTCTGCATATTTATTAACAAAAACAGAGCCAAGCGCTTTTAATACATCTTGGGATACATAATTTTCAGAGGCAATTAAATTAACGACTTTTTTTTGTCGCTTCTCTTCCTGTTTAATAAGTTTTTCAATTTCTTTATCTCGCATTTTTTTATTATATCATTTTGGGCCTAAAAATTCTGCGCCAATATCTTCGCGACGGGCCTGCCGAGAATAGCGGCGCATGCCCATCAAAATACCTAAACCAACAAAAATAGTTACCAAATTAGAACCTCCATAACTCAAAAAAGGCAAACCGATCCCGGTGATAGGCAGAAGGCCCAAATTCATCCCAACATGAATAGTAAAATGCGCCATTAAAAAAATTGCCAAGCCAATGCCGAATAATGATTCAAAATTACTCTGGCCCAAAAAGGCATTTTTTAAAATTCTCCAAATGACAATGCCGAAAAATATAAAAACAAACAATGCTCCGACCAACCCCCATTCCTCGGCAAAAGCGGCAAAAATAAAATCTGTCTGATGCTCGGGCAAAAACTCCAGCCGGCTCTGGGTGCCAAAACCTATGCCCTTGCCAAGGATTTCACCCGAGCCAACAGCAATCATGGATTGAAAGGCATTATAACCAGCGCCTTGAATATCCTTAAGCGGGTTTAAAAATGTTAGAATTCTTTCTTTTTGATAAGGTTTTAAGACAAGAAACCAGGAAACAGCAGAAACCAAAACAATAATCAAAAAAACAAGCAAAAGATGCTTTTTGCTTATACCTGAAACCAAAATCATTCCGAGCCAAATTAAAAAAAGAACTAGGGCTGAACCAAAATCTGGCTGAAAAAAAACAAGGACTGCCGGAATCAAAACATAGATACCAGAAATTATAATATGCCTGATGTTGGCGATTTCAATATGGCGCCGGGAAAAATATTTCGCCAGAATAAGAACAATAATTAATTTAAGAAAATCAGAGGGCTCCAAGGAAAAAGAGGAAAAGGCAATCCAGCTTGAAGCACCGCGAATATCATTTCCTATAAAAAAGAGTGCGATTAAAACAGCAATGGCAATACCGTAAAAAAACATCAATATTTCTCCTTTTTTTATAAAACGCCAATCAATAAGACTAAAAACAAAAAATATTGCAAAAGAAACTAAAATCCAAATTATCTGCCTGGAAAAATGATAATCGCTTTCTGCTCCCAGCCCAAATGTTTTCATGGTAATTAATCCGGCCACCAGAAGAGGCAAGGTTGAAAGAAAAAGTATCCAATCTATATTTGCATATTTTTCTATTCTCATTAAAGAACGGGTTAATCAATTAAACTGACTCTGATGAAAATTTCAATAGAGGCGGGTTCTTCTGAAAAAACTTCCGGCCAAGTAAAAACTATTTCCTTGCTAGACCCTCCGCCTATATAATCAATTTTACTGATACTGACAGCCTTAGCATTCTGATCTTTGCCATAAAGCACTACAGCCAAAGAAATGTTTTCTACTGAGAAAAGGGATTTATTATTAATTTCAGTAATAAGTTTTGGAAAGGGTTCGCTATTAAAAAATTGTTTTCTAGAAATAACTATTTGAGGTTTTTCCTTTTCAATTCTTTTCCATTCTGTCTGGCTTTCAAGCTCCACAAAGGCATATTTAGGAACTCTCTCGCCAACCTCAATATTTGTTTCAAAAATCAAAAATCGTTCATCAGGATTAATAAAGGTTTCTCCCGGTTTAATGGCAATTAAAACATTTTTTTCATCATAGATATTAAATTTATATTTTAAAGAAGGAAGTCCGGCAAAAAGATTTGGGTTGTCAATTAATGCAGCTGCCTCATAATTCCCGTTTTTTAGCTTGAATATCTTGCTCCAGTGAATAATGAGATTCTTAACTTCTCCCACGCACAACTCGCAAGGTCCGCCGCAATCAATGCCTTCCTCACCCTGATTCCGACGTCCGTCGGAACAAGTGGGGTTGCCTAATGATAACAAAAACAAAAAAACGGCAATAATAATTACTGCAAAAACAATAAAAAAGACAAAAAGTTGTTTTTTAGCTGTCCACGGGATAGGCATAAATTTATTATAACACAAATATAAAAACCAGAATTCCGGTGTCTAGCTACTTTCCCCAAAAGAGTATCATCGCCTCAAGAGGGCTTAACTTCTGAGTTCGGGATGGAATCAGGTGTTTCCCCTCCGACAAGACACCAGAATTCTGGCTTCTATATCAAGTTAACAAATTTCCTAATAGGAATTCGAGAATTAGTACTCCTTGGCTCAATCCCTCTCAGGACTTACACCTAGAGCCTATTACTCCGACGCCTTGCGGGTCGGAGTCCGACTTTACGTCGGACCTAGTCATCTTCTAGGTCTCTATGATTCCTAATCTTGGAGTGGGTTTCCCGCTTAGATGCTTTCAGCGGTTATCCCTTCCCAACTTAGCTACCCAGCAATGCTCCTGGCGGAACAGCTGGTACACCAGAGGTTAGTTCCTTCCGGTCCTCTCGTACTAGGAAGAAATCTCCTCAAGAATCAACGCCTGTAGCAGATAGGAGGCCAACCTGTCTTACGCATGTTTCCACTTATTACTAAGTGCATTGGACTGTAACTTCATCCCGCTGAAAGCGGGACTGCTGACGTCCAGTCTCTACGGGCTCTAAAAAATTAGATTCC
>JAHJXC010000074.1 GCA_018827845.1 Patescibacteria group bacterium | reverse complement strand
TTTGTATAAATAATTAATATGCAAATAGAAATTAATAAACTTCCGGATTCGGAAATTGAAAAAGAGAGGGAAATTTCCCTCTCTTTTGTTTAATCTTCAATACTCCAATTAATAGTTTCGCCCGCCTTGAATATTCCAACACCGGCATATTCAAAAGGAACAATCCATTTTTCTCTTACAAGAGTTATTTTGCCTCGATTTAGCGGCAGGTTGTAAAACCTTGCTCCAAACCGCGAAACAAAATTTTCCAAGCCATTCAACTTTCCTTTTCTATCAAATATTTCGCACAGTAATGGCAGAGCAACTGGAGCTGAGAATATTCCAGCAGGAGGATTATCACCCATCTTTTTTGAAATGGGATGAGGAGCGCTGTCAGAGCCGAAAAAGAATTTAGGGTTTCCGCTTGTCATTGCTTTAGTTACGGCTAACCTGTCTTTTTTTGTTTTAGCCACGGGCTTGCAGTAATTGTGCGGATTTATTATTTTACCTTTTTCATTAAAAACATCCTTGCGGGTAAGAACAGCATGATGCGCGGTGAGCGTGGCAGAAACATTATCGGGTGCCTGCTTAATGAAATTGATTAATTCTTTTGTCGTTACATGCTCCGCAACAATCTTTAGCCCAGGAATATCTTTGATTATTTGTTTGAGAAATGGAATAGCAAGCCTCTCTCTTTCTGGCTCCTTAATGGCGTTTCCTTCAGGAGTTTCTACAAGTTCGAGATGTATTGAAAAAATCATTTTTTTTTGACAAACTGTTTTGAGTACAGAATAATATTTTTTTAATTCTGTAAGCGCTATTCCATCATCTGAACCCGTTGAAGTTTTTCCGGGAATAAGAGCTAATACTCTCGCGCCTGCTTCGTTCGCCTCCGCCACTGTTCTTGGGGTTGTCGATTTAACAAACATAATCGACATAATAGGATTAAACTCTGTGTCGACATTTGTTAAGATTTCATTTCGATAATTTTCTACACCCCCAGCGTCTATAATTGGACGCTGATTGAAATTACCCTTTACCATTGCTCTGCCAAAACTGTATGCAGTAAACGGCAGGACATTAATTAACATCTGGTCGCGCCTGAGATGGACATGCATATCATCAGGAATCCTAATGGACAGTTTATTAATTTGTGTTTTATTCATCTGTCACCTCCCAAAAATTGATGAGATACTCTTATTATTGGCCGGACATTCCAAGGCCTGACCATACTTGCGGTTGCAAAAGATATGGCATCAGCGCCTGCGGCACTAAAGGCAACAACATCTTCTGGTCTGGTTATTCCTCCTCCTCCTATGATTGGCAGGGTTATTCCAAAATCGCGCAAGCCCAGTATTTTCTCTAAAACCATTGGCAAAACTGGTCTTCCAGAAAATCCGCCGTTGCCGAATCCATATTTTTTAAGCGGAGACTCGGCGCTTCCAAAGCATTTTATGCGGATTTTTGCCGGGACTTCGTCCCATGGAATCGTGTTTGAGATAGTCAGCGCGTCACAAAGTCCGGAATCTTCTATGCTCCTTGCGGTTTCATCAGACATCAATGCGTTAACTTTAATTACAAGCGGGATATTCAGCGCTGACGCTGCATCTAAGTAATCAATTGCTTCCTCGGCAAGTTTTTTTGGATCATGCTTTGTGTTGGGGCAGGAAACATTAATTTCCAATCCGATTTTACTTTTAAATCCCGGCAGATATTTTTTCAAAAGATCAACAAAACCTTTTGTTTCTTGCAAGCGTTTTTCTTTTGTTGGCTCTATTGCCATAAAAGAAATAAAAAACGGCCTTGCTAAACCCTGCCACTTCTTTGTTTCCAGTAGCGCTTTTGCGCCCGGACCACTTAGGGCAACTGCGTTTACTGCAACTGCCTTTAAAAAATTGACTTTTATGCATCTCGGAAAAAATTCAACTGGCTGAAAATTATTTTTTAGCGGCATGTTGCCTTTTTGCGGATTGAGTGTGATTGTTTTTGAAACAAATGTTGCTCCTGTAAAATCAAAACCAGGGATTAGTTTGGCAAATTTGTGCCAAGGCCATCCTTGCCCAAAGAAATTCAATGTGCCGGCGCCAACAAAAACGCATCCAAAATTAACTCCTCTTAAAATCAGCATATTCTTCCTCCCTATTTTGTTATTAAAAAATCTTTACCTTCTTTTTAATAGCATTTAAACGGCACATTTGTCAATCTAACGTCTTCGATATATACTTAGTTTTATGCAAATAGAAATTAATAAACTTCCGGATTCGGAAATTGAGATCACCGGCGAAATTAGCGCCGGTGATTTTGAAAGTTGCAGGGAGCAGACCATAAAAGAGCTTTCGGAAAATATTCAGATAGACGGATTCAGACCCGGCAAGATTCCGGAAAAAATTTTAATTGAAAAAATCGGCGAACAGGCAATTATGGAAAGAATGGCAGAAATTGCTTTGCAAAAAGAATATTTTAAAATCATTGAAGAAAAAAACATTCAGGCAATCGGCCGGCCGGAAATTATTATTACGAAAATCGCCAGAAATAATCCCCTGGGCTTCAAATTAAAAACAGCGGTTATGCCCGAGATAGAATTGCCGGATTATAAAAAAATTGCTAATGAGGCAATGGAGGAAAAAGAAATAAAGGCCCGCGAGAAAAAAAGAATAGAAGTTCTGGAAAAAATTACTGCATCCTCAAAAATAGAGATCCCCAAAATCCTTGTGGGACCAGAACAGGAGGGATTAAAAAAGGCAAAATACAACCTTATTCTTAATGAAATTGCCAAAAAAGAAAAAATAGAAATTTCAGAAGAAGAAGCGAGAAAAGAAGCAGAAAAGCTTGTTGAATATTATAAAAATTTCAGCCAAAGCATTGACCTGGAAAAAGCAATGGCTTATACTTATGGCATATTACGCAACGAAAAAGTATTTCAATTTTTAGAATCATGTTAATACCCACAGTAATAGAAAAAAGCCAATATGGCGAAAGAGCGTATGATATTTACTCCCGCTTGTTAAAAGAGAGGATTGTTTTTTTGGCCGGACCCATTAATGACGCCGTGGCTAATACTGTTATTGCCCAGCTTTTGTTTTTAGAATCAGAGGACCCTAAAAAAGATATATATCTCTATATTAATTCTCCGGGCGGTTCAGTAACCGCCACCCTTGCCATTTATGACGCCATGAACCATATCAAGGCAGATGTTTCTACAATTTGCGTGGGTTTGGCAGCTTCAGGCGCAGCCATTCTTCTAGGTGCTGGCGCAAAAGGCAAGAGATTTAGTTTGCCTAATTCAGATATGATGATTCATCAGGTAATGGGCGAGGTGGGCGGACAGGCAGTTGACATTGCCATCCAATCCCGGCACATCCTTAAGATTAAAGAGAGATTAAACCAGATTCTTGCCAAACATACTGGCCAGTCATTGGACAAAATTTCAAAAGATTCTGACCGCGATTTCTTTATGGATCCAGAAGAAGCCAAAAAATACGGCCTCATAGACAGTGTTCTAAGGACTAAAAACGAAAAGAAATAGATTCTACTCAATTAATTTTTCAAGCAAACTCTGGCTGGTCATGGTGGCCGGTTTTTTTAGATCCATTAATTCTAAAATTGTTGGAGCTATATCAGTTAGTGTGCCTTTTACATCTTTATATCCAGTTATAATTTCTTCGGCCGTTCTGGGATTTTTGCGCCTAAAATTATTGCCAACTATATAAAATGGCACAGGATTAGTGGAATGCTTAGTCTTTTTTTGCCCTGTGATTTTATAAAGTTTTTCTTCGGCATTGCCATGGTCAGAAGTAATAAGAAGTGCGGCATTTAATTCTAAAATTTTTGGAATAATCATACCTACGCAGGAATCAAGGATTTCTAGGGCCTTAGTGGTGGCATAAAAATTTCCCGTGTGCCCAACCATGTCAGCATTTGCAAAATTAACAGCAATAAAATCATATCTACCCAGATTAGATATAAGTGCTTCAGTCACCTCTTTTGCTGACATTTCCGGCACTTGGTCATAAGAAGGAGCGTGCGAAGAAGGAATTAAAATTCTTTCCTCGTTTTCAAACGGCTCTTCCCTACTTCCGTTCAAGAAATAGGTGATATGGGCGTATTTTTCTGTTTCAGCAATATGAAGCTGTTTTAATCTTGCGTCGGAAATAATTTTTGCCAGAGGATGTTCCACATTGGCTGACTTAAAAGCAACAGAGGCAGGTATGTCTTTGTAATATTCTGTCATTGTTACAATCAAAAGATTTTTAAATTTTTCATTTGCAAAGCTATGGACCAGTTGTCTCATGCTGTCCTCGCGGAAATTAAAAAAAATTACAGCATCCCCATCTTTAATCCTGCTTTCTGTAGCGGGCTTGCCCGCCGAAGCTTCAGCGTAGGCGGGCTCTATTTCCTGGTCAAAAATTTCTTTTTGATACTGGCTTTCAATATAAGATGAAGGGCTTTGGAATTTATTGCCCTCGCCTTTTACAAAAAGATTGTATGTTTTTTCTGTTTTATCCCAATTATTGTCCCTGTCCATGGCAAAATTTCTTCCTATGACTGATGCAATTTTTGCATTGGGATATTGGGTTTGAAGCAGGTTTTCCAGTTTTTTAAAATAAATAACACCTTCTTTGTTGTAAGCGTCTTTGCCGTCGGAAAAAAGATGGAGATAGATTTCCTGAATGTTGTTTTGTTTTTTTATTAAATCAAGAAGGGCGTAAAGATGCTCTTCGTAGGCATGAACAGTGCCTGAAGAATAAAGGCCCAGAATGTGCAGGGCGCTGTTATTGTTTTTTATATGCTCGACCGCTTTTAAAAAAGATTCATTAATAAAAAAAGAGCCGTCGTTTATGGCGTTTGAAATGCGCGGAAGATAGTTGTAGATAATTTTACCAGCGCCAATTGTAAGATGCCCCACTTCGCTGTTGCCTTCCTTGCCCCAAGGCAGGCCAACGGCAATTCCTGAGGCCTGCAAAGCAGTGAAAGGATAAAATTTTTCTATTTCAGAAAAAGTTGGGTGCTCGGCAATTTCCCAAGGCGAGCCGATTTTGTCAGGCGAAATCCCAAAACCATCCAAAATCAAAAGCACCACTGGCTTGTATTTTTTTGACATATTATTTCTATTTTAGCATATATCCCGCTGAGCGGGACAAGCTGGACAAACTGTGGGAGTCTGCTATTATAGAAGTACTTAGTTTATTATTTAATTTTGCATTAGTTCGGAACCAAAAATATGGACAAAATGCCCTACTTATATGAACTTAACCAAAGTCGTTCTTTTGGCCGCTTTTTCTGGCCTGGGAGGAATAGTCATTGGCTATTTTTTCCATCAGCTTGTTACTCTTCGCCGAAAAAGCTCAGCTGAACTCAAAATCAAACAGCTTCTTTTAGATGCTAAAACTAAAGCTCAGAACGCAGTAGAAGAAGCAACAAAAAAAGCGGAAACAATCTTAGAAGAAGCAAAGCGGGAGGAAAAAACCGCCCTTTTTCAGGTACGCAAATTAGAGGAAAAAGCCCTGCAAAAAGAGGAAAATTTGGAAAAAAGAAGAGAAGATATCGAAAAAGGCAACCAAGAGATAAAAGAAAAGATAGAATTTTTAAAAAAGAAAAAAGCAGAACTGGCCGAAACAGAGGAACAAAAACGGCTAGAGCTTGAAAAAGTGGCTTCTCTCACAGAAACTGAAGCTAAAGAAGAACTTTTTAAAAGCTTGGAAAAGAAATACGAGCAGGATATTCTGGGCCACATTCAAAAACTGGAAATGATGGGCCGTGAGGAATTGGAAAAAAGAGGCAAAGACATTCTAGTCTCAGCAATTCAGCGCCTCGCTTCCTCCACTGCCTCAGAGGTTACAACTAGCAGTGTTTCTCTTCCCTCAGATGATATTAAGGGGAAAATTATTGGCAAGGAAGGAAGAAACATCCGGGCCTTGGAACAGGCAGCAGGAGTGGAAATTATCGTTGATGATACGCCTGGCTCTATTGTTGTTTCTTCTTTTGATCCTGTGCGCAGGCATATTGCAAAGATAGCTATTGAAAATTTAATTCTAGACGGCAGAATCCAGCCAGCCAGAATTGAAGAGACAGTGGATAAAGCGAAAATGGAGGTTGAAAAGTTGATCAAACAAAAAGGAGAAATGGCTGCTTATGAGACCGGAGTGATTGATATTGATCCTCGCTTGATGACTGTTTTAGGCCGTTTATATTTTAGAACCAGTTATGGCCAAAATGTTCTCCAGCACTCCATTGAAGTTGCCCATATAGCCGGCATGCTGGCCTCGGAATTAGGAGCGGATGTTAATGTGGCGAAAAAGGCCGGCCTTTTGCACGATATTGGCAAGGCCATGGACCATGAAATTCAAGGAACTCATGTTGATATTGGCAGAAGAATTCTGCAGAAATTCAACAGCGATGAAAAAATTATAAAGGCCATGCAATCCCATCATGAGGAATATCCTTATGAGACCATTGAGTCAGTGATTGTTCAGGCTGCTGACGCTGTTTCTGGAGCAAGGCCGGGCGCCCGCAGGGACACTTTGGAAAATTATCTGAAACGGCTTGAGGATTTGGAAAAAATTGCCAATTCCTTTGAGGGCGTTGAAAAATCTTATGCTATTCAAGCAGGAAGGGAAATAAGGATTTTTGTTACTCCTGACAAGATTTCAGACTTGGAAGCCAAGAAAATTGCCCGTGAAATCGCGGACCGCATTGAACAGGAATTAAAGTACCCGGGCGAGATCAAAGTG
Organism: Patescibacteria group bacterium; assembly: GCA_018827845.1. Lineage (GTDB taxonomy): Bacteria > Patescibacteriota > Minisyncoccia > UBA9983 > UBA9983 > JAHIER01. The sequence goes on along the minus strand of JAHJXC010000074.1, from coordinate 1,890 downwards.
CATGTTATCCGGGAATCTCGAATTATAGAATACGCCCGGTAGTGAAAATTCAAATTAAATTTTGCGAGAAATGTAAAATTAATCATGAATAATCACTATGGAGAGGTAAAATGTTTAAAGGTCAATACACGAAATTTATAGAGCAATTTGAATTTCTACTACCGGGTACGCCCGGTAGGGCTTGTCCCGAGCGCAGTTGAGGGGCTTGCCCTAAAAAATGGCTTGATATATAATACTTCTATAAGGCATGGTCGAGAAAACATTATAAATTAAACCCTATTAATTTTAATATGAACAAAAGCGGATTAGCTGATGTTGTTAATGGAGTAATTGGTGGCACTAAAGTCGGATCTGAAAAGGCTGTTGATGCTATGATTGAAGCCATTGTAGACTCTCTTAAAAAAGAAGAAGAGGTTTCAATTGCCGGACTCGGTATTTTTTCAGTTAAACAAAGAAAGGCCCGCCAGGCGCGCAACCCAAGAACTGGCGCCACGGTCTCAGTGCCGGCCACCAAGGTTCCCAAATTCAGAGCAGCCAAAGCCTTAAAAGATGCAGTTCGATAAACTCACTGCAAGCAGTAAATTTTTCTGAGCTCAGAAAAATCAACCCCGTCTAGGCGGGGTTGATTGCATTAAATATAAACTCTTTTAAAAAGAATATAAAATTACAATCCTTGATTTGTAGTTCGAGATTGACGAGAGCGCTTTACAAGTTCGTCTCGGATCTGCTCTGCGACTTCACGAGACAAGCCAGGCAACCTGCCCTCAGCGCCAAGTCCCCATGTTCCATATCGCGACACCTGAGCACTTGCGCCCGCGGTTTGGATATTCAAATCAGAAAGCCCCAAAATACGGGCTATCACACCACGATATATGTCTACATTCTGGATTCTATCATATGGTATGGTGACATATTTTTTCCAGATGACTCCAAATTCCTTCCGGAATCCATCCTCTCGAAGTTCATACCGATAGAAATGATATGTCAGTTTTGCCCATATCCAGAAAAAGACGAGAAGTGCTGGGACGACAACCCACAACCATTTTAGAAACCCGAATGCGGGCGTATCCTTATCAGAGTCAGCCAACAACATAAAGGCGATATAGATTCCAAAAACGAGAATAAAAATAAACCATCTCAAAATGAAACCTGTGAAAATTAACCATACAGCTTTTGGATCAAGTTTTTGCATATTTTCGAAATTAAATTTAGATAATTCTTTTCGACAAGAAGAATTTAATAAAAAATTTTCTTTTACCCTTCAATAAATTCAGGGCAGGCAAAATGTGGTTTTTATTTTTAATATTTATTTTCCGCTCTCTATTCCCATTTTCTTCTCCAAATATTTTACTCTTCCCGTTAAATCCTCAAATTCAAGCGTTAATTTTTCAAATTCATCGCGATAGACAACGTTTGTCTTTATTTCTGACATATCTTTTCTAATTTCATAAAGCTGGCTGTCAACATCATCAAAACGGTTGCCAACATCATCAAAACGCTTGTCAACGCTTTCTTTTTTTGCGGTTTCATCAAACCCAATTTTTACCATTCTGGCAAGATTTTCAAATTCTTGTTTTGTTTCTTTGTCCATATACATAAACTATAGCAAAATATAATGCGATTGTAAATCCAGGTTTTATGCGAGCGGCGAGAATCGAACTCGCATCCTCTGCTTGGAAGGCAGATATTCTGCCATTAAACTACGCTCGCAATGTTATATATGTTTCATAATCCTATCAAAAAATTTTCCAAATGAAAACCCCCGTCTCAACAAAAGTCGGACGAGGGTTTTCAGTTTAAGAGAAGATTTACTCTTCTTTTTTTTCTTCTCCTTCAGCAGGAGCTTCTGTGGTTTCTTCTTCTTTCTTTTCCTCTGCAGGAGCATCGCTT
>JAHJXC010000073.1 GCA_018827845.1 Patescibacteria group bacterium | reverse complement strand
TTATTTTTTCTGTTTTTTTACTTTTACTAAAAGCATATAGCCGACCCTAATGATCAACATGAGAGTGGCAAGAACTTTATCCGGAATTTCCCACTCAATCGTATTTTTATTAGGGGCTCTACTTTCTACCCTTGGAATTACTGTTAAGTTTTCTGACATATTGATAACTTTAAGAATAAATTTTTTGTTATTTCCGCCAACTCGTTTTTGTGCGGCTTAATACCGATTTCTCCTTATTTATAATTTTTAGCGTGAGCGATGCAATTTTTGGCGCAGGGATAAACCTCAAGCCGTCTTTCGTCAATTAATTCTCCGCCCTCCTCGCAAATCCCGTAAGTTCCTTTTTTGATTCTTTCCATGGCCTCTTTTACTAGTGTTAATTTTTCTTCCAGTTTATCCTCAATAGCCGCCCTGTTTTCCATTTCTTCAAAAAAATCAGCTACTTCATTCTTGTCAGAAAGCATGGCATTCATATCCGGCACTACTGTTTCCCAGTCCTCAGGATTGGCCGGATTCTTTTGGGCAACATAAGAAAGGGCCTTTTCCAGCTCTTTTTTTCTGGCCTCAAGTTTCTTTTTAAAATATTCCAGTTTTTCTTTTGAAAGTTTCTTCTTCATAATAATCAGATGATAATCAATTTTATATAAAAAATCAATCGTTTTTATCCCGCCTAGCGGGACAAATATTGGGACAGGGAAAAGCGGCGAAAAATTTCTTTCAGGGCATCCTCGCTTGTTGTTATAATCAAATAGTTTCTGTTAAAAAAAGAATACATAAGAACGGGTTCGCCTGCTTCATCATATAATACTCTGGCATCTTGGTTTTTTATTTCCTTGTCCGCAAAAGACAAGTCTTTGAATGACTGGGTTTCTATAGGAAAAATTTTCTTAAAATCCGCTGGCATGTCTCTTTCCCACCTAATCATTCCAGCAAATGTCTTGTCATATGATTTTACCTTAAAAATTAAAATTGGCCAATTTTGAGTGGAGCGAAAAACAGAAAGCATAAAATTATTTTCAAAATCGCCAACCAGGCCAGAGGCTGGGGTTATTCCGAAATTATTAAAAAACTCGCGAACTGTTACTAATCTTTTCGGCTCTTCAGACTGTTTTATTATTGGCAGATAAATGAGCCGATTTGTTTTTACCGGACCCTCAATAAGTTTTTGAAATCCGCTCAGGGTTGTTTCAATTTCTTCGTCAGCAATAATGGGTGGTTTAGGCAAAACATATACTGGAGTTTCTGGCTTCTGAAGATTCTTAAAAATAAAAAACCCACCAACTCCTGCCCCGGCAAGAACAAGGACAGCAACTATGGGGAGAATAATAGTTTTAAAGTTTATCTTTCTAGATCCTCCATTTTTTTCGTCCCTTAAAAGAGTTCTCTGTTTGGACTGGGAAGCCGCCACATCAATCAAAGAAATCCCTTTCTCTTTTACATATTTCGCACTATCTGACCTAAAGGTCCTCAAAACCGGCAAATCATCATTACCTCCTTCTTCCTGCTTCTCTTCTTCCGCCCCTGTTTGTAAATTTTTTTCCTCTTCCTGCATCATTATTGTTCCTGTTATTATTCCTTAAATCTTTTGATGGATCATAGTCTGGATTAACTCTTTTTATTGATAAGTTAATTCTACCACGTTCATCAATGCTGATAACCTGCGCTGTCACTTCATCGCCCGCATTTACCACATCAGTAACTTTTTCCACTCTTTCTGGAGAAAGTTCGGAAATATGCACCAATCCTTCCTGGTCTCCGCCAACCCCTACCATCGCGCCAAAATCAAATAATCTGGTCACTTTGCCGGTCACTATTTCTCCTATTTTAAATTCGTGCGTTAACCCTTCAATAATATCCCGTGCTTTGGCAATTTCTTTCAAATCTTTGCCAGTTATAAAAACCGTGCCGTCTTGATCAATATCTATTTCCGTATTGGTTTTTTCAATAATGCTGTTTATCATTTTCCCGCCAGGACCGATTACTGCCCCTATTTTATCAGGATCAATATAAATTTTGACTATCTTAGGAGCATTAGTTGGCAAATCCTGCCTAGGTGCTGGCATTGCCTTTTTTATAACTTCCAAAATTTCTTCTCTGGCTTTTCTTGCCTGCCTTAAAGCTTTTTTGAGAATTTCAACAGTCACGCCTTCCACTTTTACATCCATCTGAATGGCGGTCACGCCTTCTTTGGTGCCAGCGCATTTAAAATCCATATCGCCATGGTGATCTTCGGGTCCTTGGATGTCTGTCAAAACTTTATAATTCTTTTCATCTCTCATCATTAAACCCATTGCAATGCCAGCCACGGGATTTTTTATGGGCACGCCCGCATCCATTAAAGCCAAGGTTGAAGCGCAAACAGAACCCATGGAAGTAGAGCCGTTAGAAGCCATTGATTCTGAAACAACCCGGATAGTGTAGGGAAATTCCTCGCGCGAAGGAATTACAGCAGACAAAGCACGCTCTGCCAAAGCGCCATGCCCTATTTCCCTTCTGCCCGTACCGCCAATCCTGCCAGTTTCGCCAGTGGAAAAAGGCGGGAAATTGTAATGATGGAGAAAATGTTTTGTTGTTTGGATCTCCATGCCTTCTATAAGCTGGCCCTCTTTTGGTCCGCCCAAAGTTACTGCTGAAAAAATATGGGTTCCGCCCCTAAAAAATATTCCTGATCCGTGAATGAGGGGAAGAATTCTCACGTTGGCGTAAAGAGACCTTAGTTCATCGATTTTTCTAGCGTCCGGCCTTTTTTCTTTGCCAGCCGGCGAATCTAGAATCTCATTATGAATTATTTCATTAATATTTTCTTCATAAAGGTCTGCGGCCAAATCAGAATTTTCTTCTCCGAATTTTTCTTTTGCCAAATCCATCCATTCATGTTTTAAGTCATTCAAAGCATGCTTTTCTCCTGAATAAATGGCTTGGTGAAGTTTTTTAAGAATTTCTTTTTTAAAAAAATCTTTCATTTCAGACATTTCCTCTTTAATTTCTATCTCTGCTTTTTCCTTGCCGATTTCTTTTATTATTTTTTCTTGGAATTCCTGAATATTGGCAATTTCTTCTAAACCGCGTTCCATGGCTTCTCCAATGATATCCTCATGAGCCTCTTTGGCACCTGCTTCAGTCATATTAATCTTTCTGTCTTTTCCGCAAATAACTATGTCTATTAAAGATTTTTCCCTTTCTTCATAAATAGGGTTGGCTATAAAATTGTTATCAACATATCCCATTCTTACTGCTCCTATAGGCCCTCCCCAAGGTATATCCGAGATTCCCAAGGCAAGAGAAGCGGCAATAATAGCAGGAATATCCGGGTCGTTTTTGTTGTCTACTGAAAGAGCCAAGACAATGACTTGGACCTCGTTTCGTATTTTTATGTTGAATAACGGCCTGATAGTGCGGTCTATTAAACGCGAGGTTAGAATTGCCTCTTCTGTGGGCCGGCCTTCGCGCCTGATAAATCTGCTACCCAAAATCATGCCAGCGGCATAAAATCTTTCTTCGTAATCAACGGTTAAGGGAAAATAGTCCAGGCCTTCGCGCCTGTTATGCGACATAACCGCTGTGGCAAAAACAGCCGTGTCTCCATAACGGACAAGGACAGAGCCGTTGGCCTGGTCAGCTAAATCAGAAATTTCCACCTTTAATGGTTTTCCGCAAAAATCTATAGAATATTCTTTTGTTTGCATATTTTTTGCATTCTACTCTCTACTTTGATATTAAGCTTTTAATAAAAATTTCTTGGTGTTCTCATCTAAATCAACAAATTCATCAGCGCTTTCCCTGAGCTTGGAAGAAGTTGACCTGCCAAAAGCCATTACTTCCACTCTTCTGCCCTGATTTTTCAAATATTCAACCAAGGGAATGTAATCCCCGTCTCCGCTGGCAAGAATAATGGTGTCAACAATTTCAGCAGTTTTTATGGCATCAACTGCAATGCCAACATCCCAGTCCGCCTTTTTCATGCCTCCGTAATATTCCTGTAAATCTTTCACTCTGATTTCAATACCCAGTTTTGTTAAGGCATCAAAAAAAGGCCTTTCCTCGCCTGTTTTTGTGCGCACCACATAGGCAAAGGCGCGGATAAGCTGCCTATCACCCACTGCTGTTTCTAAGAGCTCTTTGAAATTGACGCGTTTTTGATAGAGAGCGCGGGCGGAATGATAAAGATTTTGAACATCAATAAACATTGCCACTCTTTGGTTTTTATATTTTGTTGAGTTTGAAATAATTGAAAACATTGATAAATCTTATTGTTTTTTACTCTTTTTTAGCTCCAGTTTTTTAACTAGGGAGTTATATCTTTTTTCGTCCTTGCGAGAAAGGTAGGTCATTAAAGACCTTCTGTCTGACACCATTTTTAAAAGCCCCCTTCTGGAATGGTCGTCCTTGGAGTGCTTTTTCAGGTGTTTTGCCAATTCCTCAATTTGTTTGGTTAGAATAGCAATCTGCACCTCTGGAGAACCGGTGTCTTTTTCATGAACTCTATGTTCCTTAATAATTTTCTGCTTTTTCTTAGTCGCTAAAGCCATAAATTTAATAAACTCAGTATACCAAATCTCTCTAATCTTTGCAAGTTTTTTAAAAATTACTATACTTAAAATTAATGTCGGACAATATTAAAGAACTTCATAAACAATTTTTAGAATATTTAGAGATAGAGCGAGGACGGTCACTAAAGACTGTTGAAAATTATGACCGATATCTCCGCGCTTTTTTGAAATTCTCCCAAATAAATGACCCTAAAGATATTGACGACGAAATTATAAGAAAATTCCGGCTATGGTTAAACAGAAAAGACCTTAAAAAGAAAACGCAAAACTATTATTTGATTGCCCTGCGCGTTTTTCTTAAATACTTATCCAAAAGAGGCATTAAATCTTTGGCTTCAGAAAGAATTGAACTAGCCAAGGTTCCCCAAAGAGAGCTTGACCTTATTACAGAAGAGGAATTGGAGCGCCTATTGGACAGTCCTAAGGGTCCGCCAGCTGGCGGATTAAGAATTCTAAGAGACAAAGCTATTTTAGAACTGCTTTTTTCCACTGGCTTGCGGGTTTCTGAATTGTGCTCTTTGAACCGCGAACACATTGAAAACGCCAAAACCGGCGAATTTTCCGTGCGCGGAAAAGGGGAAAAAATAAGAGTAGTATTCATCTCTGACAGGGCTAAACAAGCAATAAAAAACTATTTAGATAAAAGAGGAGATACGGAAGAAGCGCTGTTTATTAGAATCTCAAATCTCAAATCTCAAATCTCAAATCTACGCCTTACTCCCCGTTCCATAGAAAGAATCGTAAAATATTATGCTATCAAAGCAGGGATTTCTAAAAAAGTAACCCCTCATATTCTCCGCCACTGCTTTGCCACAGACCTTTTAAGCGCTGGCGCTGATCTCCGCTCTGTTCAAGCGCTTTTAGGCCATTCCAATATAACCACCACTCAAATCTACACCCATGTCACAGATAAACAACTCCGCGAAATCCACCACGCGTTTCACGGGAAACGTAGAAAATAGTTATTTTACCCACCATTTCTTTCTTATCTCCTCTATTTCTTTTTTCTCGATTTGCTCTTTAGTTTCTTTGGCTTTTTTGCCTATTTTTTCCAGCTCTTTTTCAGATAATTTACCTAACTCTAGCACTCTTTTCTGCAAATATTTTGCAGTATTTTTCTTTGGTTCATCCAGCACCTCTTCTAAAAGAATGTGTAAAATAAAGCCAATTTTAGGACCTGGCTTAATTTTTAGTAATTCCATCACCTTATTGCCATCCATTTTTAGCATACCAACAGAAAGAGGCGCTCTCATTGCCTCATCAATCATTGATTCATACTTGCGCAACCTATATGGCGTTTCTTTTGGCCTGCCCATTCCTACCCTGTCGCAAAATCTCACCTTCATTAAATCCCAAACATTTTCCGGACCTACATTACGGACAGTCCTACGGACAGCTGAAAGAGTGATCTTTTCCGTGTCCGAAAAGAAAAGATGATAACGGACAAATCTAACAATCAAATCAGTTGTCCTTTTGGAAAATTTTAAGCGGGATAAAATTCTAACGGACATTTTTGCTCCAATAATCTCATGTCCGTAAAAAGTCCAGTCATTTTTCTCTTTGTTCCATTGTCTTGAAGCTGGTTTTCCAACATCATGTAAAAGCGAAGCTAAACGAATTTCTATGGGAAATTTTTTAAAAGCTGCATGATCCAAACTTCTTAAATTATGCTCCCAAACAGTGAATTTATGGGCTTTGTTTTGTTCAATCCCTATTCCTTGTTCTAGTTCTGGCACAACATATTTTAAAACCCCAAACTCCTTCATAATTTCTATTCCCTTGCTTGGCTTATCTGTCATTAAAATCTTTATAAATTCATCTCTAATTCGCTCTTTTGATATGATTTCCAGTAATTTAGCTTGTTTTTTTATAGCATCTTGTGTTTCATGCGAAACATTGAAACCCAATTCATTTGCCAAACGTATAGCCCTTAATATTCTTAAGGCATCTTCATTAAATCTATGCTCAGGATTGCCAACTGTTTTTATAATCTTATT
>JAHJXC010000072.1 GCA_018827845.1 Patescibacteria group bacterium | reverse complement strand
ATCCAAATTCCAAACAAATTCCAAATTACAATTTTCCAAAAATATCGCAAACAAAGAAAGTATGATAAAAGCATAAACAAATCCATTGGGAATGATTTGGTGGCGGAGGTCGTAGACGGCAATTACGATAAGCAGGCTGAAGATTATAAAATAGTAATTAGTAATCAGTAACGAGTAACCAGTAACATGGAAAGTTAAAAGAAATATTAATCCTGTTAACAATTCAACTATCGGGTATTGAATTGAGATTCTGCTTTTACAGTTTCGGCACCTGCCTTTTTGAATAATAAAACTAACAACAGGAATCAATTCATGCCATTTCAAATTCTTTCCGCAGCTAAAACATTTAGAACCTCCTTTTATGACAGATTGGCCGGTATTGTAGCGCAGAATAACAACATTCAAAAAACTGCCCACAATCGTTCCGAGAATAAAAACAAAAACATAAACAACCTGCTCCATTATCTAATTTTAACAGATTCCCTTAATTTATACACATTTTCCCTTGCGTCGACGTCGGACATCGATGTAAAATAAGAATATGATGAGAAAAGAAAAATTTGTGCCAGGTGAATATTATCACGTATACACTAGAACGATTTTAAAATCACCTGAGTTTAAAAACTATGGCAATGCCAATAGATTGGCTCAGGCATTTTTACTGGGCAACTCAACAATGTCAAGCCAAGCATTTAATTATTTAAGAAATAACAGAAACCCAATCTTTGAAAAAGCTGTCGAAATCGCCCGTCAAGGGAAACGCTTAACAGATATTGTCTGTTATTCTATTATGCCAGACCATTACCATCTTCTCTTACGAGAAAAAAGCGAGAGTGGTATTACTGATTTTATAAGGAGGTGCAACACTTCCATTGCAAAATACATAAATACAAAATTTAACAGAGCTGGTCCGCTTTTTGAAGGCAATTTTAAATCAAAACATATTAGTTCAAATGAATATCTCTTACATTTATCAGTTTATATACACCTAAATCCTCTGGATTTTTTAAGTAATAAGGAATGGAGATACAATAAATTAAAAAACTGGCCTCTTGAAAAACAAAAACTTTTGAATTATCCCTTGACAAGCTTAATGGCATTTTTAAAAAAAGATTATTCAAATCAAATAATCTCAGGAGAAAAAATAATAACCGGACAATTTAAAAATTGTGAAGAATACGAGAAATACTTAAAAGATTGGGCAGTAAATACTTTGGAACTAGAAAAAACAAAAGATTTCATAATTGATTAGCCTGCGTCGACGTCGGACGTCGACGCACGTTGCGTCAAGGCTAAAAACAAACCCCCGACGTTACGTCGGGGTTGGAAATCGGAAAATTAAACCAGGATTACGGAGTTACGTCGTAACATAAATCTGTAGCAACTGTAGCGGCGCCGTCAGAACCACAGTTAACAACTGTGCTAACGCCATCTATTGTATCACCGGTTAAAGCAGTAAGTTCTGAATCTCTATCACTTGACAATGCAGGTGTCCCTGTTTCTTCCAAACTAACTCCCAAGTGATAATACACACAATTACCCGCTATGGCACAGGCTGTCCCGCTTGATGTAGTAAATGCTTGATATTGATAAGCCCTTCCTGATAGAGGATCTGATGGCAGAGTAGCTATATAAGTAGGGGCTAATGTTCCATAACTTCCTACAACTGTACCTGTTTCATCACCACCAGGATATTTACCACCATTTCCATCAAAATATAGCTCTAATGCTAATTGAACCTGCTTAACATCGGCAATTCTTCTGGCATCCCTTGATTTCTTTCTGGCTGTGTTAAGCGAAGCCAAAACCACTGAAGCCAATATGCCTATGATGGCAATGACCACTAAAAGTTCAATTAAAGTAAAACCTTTTTTGTTTTTTTTGTTTTTTAACATGTTTTTTATAAGTTATACGATTATTATCGACCAATTTGCTTTTAATTGCCTATTTAGATTATAAACCATAAATACAAGGTTTTAAACCCCCTTGTGGATAACCCTTGCTATATGGAACCGCTCAAGTTATAAATAGGGCCTAAAATAGACAGGAGGAGAAGAGCAACCATTGTACCAAGCACTATAATCATAGCAGGCTCAATCAAAGCAACCATGTTTTCAACAATAGAATCCACCTCTCTTTTATAAAACCTGGCCAATGTTTCCAGCATAAAATTCAATTTTCCGGATTCCTCGCCTATTTTAGCCATCTTGGAAACAAGGAGCGGAATATCATCATATTTGGCGAGCGCTTCGGACAAAGAACTACCGCCTTTTACAGCATCGGTTGCCTGGCTGAGAATTTTTTCATAAACCCTATTGCCTACCACATCAGCGGTAATTTCCAATGTCCTTACCATGGAAATTCCGCTGGAAAGAAGAATTCTCATATTATCAGCCACCCGCGCAAGATAAAACTTTCTAAAAAGAGCTCCTGCATAAGGAATATCTAATTGAAATCGCGAAAAAGCCATTCTCCCTGGCTTGGTCCGAATATAACGCCACAACATAACCAGTCCTACTGCCAAGCCCAGCAAAAGAATCGGTCCAAAATCTTTCAAAAATTTGCTGATTCCTATGATAACTTTGGTGAAAATTGGTACATTTTGGCCGGCCTCGCTCAATATTGTTTCCAAGCGAGGTATAACAAAAATCATCATTATAAGAACAACGGCAATAAAAACGATGCTAACAAAAGCAGGGTAAAGAAGAGCGTTTCTGGCTTTTGAAGTAAGTTCATAAGACCTTTCAAGGTGATCTGCCAATTCCAGAAATATTTCCTCAAGCCGGCCTGATTCTTCTCCTGACCTCACCATGCTCACATAAAATTTTGAAAAAACATCGGGATGTTTTGCCATTGCCTGAGACATTGAAATTCCGCCTTCAATATCTTCAACAACCTGGGAAAGTTTTCTCCGCAGAGTAGAGTTTTCAGATTCAGCTGACAGCAACTTAAAAGATTCAAGCACAGGCACTTTTGCCTCAAAAAGAGTAGAGAGCTGCCTGGAAAGAAGGACGATGTCGCGCGCTTTCACTCTTTCAAAAAAACGAATATTTTTAGCAAAAAAAGAAATTTTTTCAGCCGGCTCTATGGAGATTATTATTAAATTTCTCCTTTGAAGAGAGTTTATGGCAATTTCAAGATTGGCAGCGTCAATTTCACCTGTTTGTCTTTCTCCGTTTAGGTTTGTAGCCTCGTATTTGTAAAGCATATAACTAGACCAATCCCTCCAGTCCGTTTGGATTCAAGGAATAGGAATAGGCATTATCCATGCTTATTTCTCCCCGGCGGACCAAATCAGCCAAAGAGCGGTTCAAACTGACCATTCCCAATTCAAAACTAGTTTCAATAACCATATCAATTTCATGGGTTCTATTTTCCCGGATAAGATTTTTAATTGCCGAGGTGCTGACAAGAAGCTCGTAAGCAGGGATTAAACCACCGGATATTTTCGGTATCAGGCGCTGAGAAAATATGCCCAACAGTGTTCCGGAAAGCTGGGTACGGATTTGATTTTGCTGTTCAGAAGGAAAAGAGTCAATAATTCTGTCTATTGTCTGGCCAGCGCTGTTGGTATGAAGAGAGGAAAAAATAAGGTGGCCGGTTTCTCCGGCTGTAACAGCCGCGGACATTGTTTCAATATCACGCATCTCGCCAATCATTGCCACATTGACACCCTGGCGAAACATTGAGCGCAAAGCGGTCTGGAAATTGTTGGTATCAACTCTCACCTCTCTTTGGTCAATGATTGATTTGTCCTGCACAAAAAGATATTCTACTGGATCTTCAATGGTTAGGACATGCTCTGACCGGGTATGGTTTATGTAATCAATCATGGCAGCCAAAGTGGTTGATTTGCCGTGTCCAATGGGTCCAACCACCAGGAAAAATCCCTGCTCCTTATTGCAGAAATCAATAAGAGATTCAGGCAAATTAAGGGCTTTGAAATCTTTAATTTCAACAGGGATTAGCCTCATGGCCGCGCCTAAAAAGCCTTTTTGATAAAAAGCATTGACTCTGAATCTTACTTTATCTTCAAAAGTGTATGAAAAATCAAGTTCTTTGTTTTTAAGCAAGGGTTCTTTATTTTCTTCGGTGAGCATGTTAAAAATAAGACCTTGTGTATCCTCAGGAGAAAGAACGGGCTGTTTAATAATAGGAATGAGAGAACCCATCACTCTTATGGTTGGATGCCGGCCAACAGCAAGATGCAAATCAGAACCGCCTTCCTTAACAACTATCATGATGAGTTCTGATAATCGTTTTTTGTAATCAGTCATGTTCCAATACAGCTGTTACTTTTTTAATTACTTCTGATGGAGTAAAATGGGCCTTTATCACATAGTCATCAGCTCCCAATGCTAATCCTTTTTTAATATCATCCTCCTGACCAAGATTTGTAAGAATAATTAGTTTGCTGTTCTTTGCTATGCCCTTATTTTTAATCTCGCGCAAAAATTCAAAACCATCCATGTTGGGCATGACCAAATCTACCAGAATCATATCCGGGTTAAGCCCGCTTTTGATTTTCTCAATTGCCTCATTTCCGCTAAAGGCAATTTCAACATCAAATCCTTGCTCCCGAAATTTAATGGAGTACATATCAACCAAAAACTCGTCATCGTCAATTATTAAAACTTTGTATTTCCTTGCCATATTGCTTCTATTATTATAACTTATCTATTTCTTCAATGCCAATCTCCCCCTTTAAAAGCTTCAAAATCCCCACTTCTTTCATTGTAAGCATGCCTTGGCGCCTGGATTCTTTGGTAATTTCCGGCTCAATTGGATTGGCCAAAATTATATTTTCCAATTGGGGAGTTTTTATTAAAATTTCAAACACTCCCGCCCTTCCTCTTGAACCCTGGGCGCAGGTGGCAGAAGGAACTCCCTGATAAATTTCCTCCGGCATTTTAAAATTTTTCTTAAGATTAATTGGCAATCCTTCCAATTCCCTTGAGATTCTTTCTTTAATCGTACCCGTAAAAGGAATCCCTTTTTTTGAATCAGGACAGAGCATCCTTGTTAAGCGCTGGCCTATTGCCAAAAGAAGAGTCGGGGCAATCAAGAAGGGGTCAACACCCATGTCAATCAATCGCGGAATCACGCCTATGGCATTATTTGTGTGGAGAGTTGAAAAAACTAAATGGCCTGTGAGGGCTGCCTGGATGGCCAAAGCAGCAGTTTCTTTATCTCTGATCTCACCCACCATTATCATGTCCGGATCCTGCCTAAGGATAGAGCGCAAGCCATTAGCAAAATCATATCCTATTTCCGGCTTGACCTGGGATTGATTAACACCCTCTATATAATACTCCACAGGATCCTCCAAACTGATGATATTGCTTTTTTCTTTGTTTAGTTCCTGGAGCATGGCGTACAGCGTAGTAGTTTTTCCAGAGCCAGTAGGCCCGGTCAGCAAAATCAATCCATAGGGTTTTTTCAAATTTTCTCTTATTATTTTTATATCATTTTCTAAAAGTCCGATTTCTTCCAGCTTCATCACTCCTTTGCGCTTATCCAGAATACGGATGGCTACTTTTTCACCGAAAAAAGTGGGGAGGGTGGAAACGCGGAAATCAATTTCCCTTCCTTCAATGCGGGCTTCAAATCTGCCGTCCTGGGGCTTGCGCTTTTCATCCAATCTCATGTTTGTCAAAATTTTAACCCTGGAAACAATCGCCTCATGCACACTTAGGGGAAGAATAAGACTGGTGTACAAAATTCCATCCACTCTAAAGCGAACTTTTAATTTGTCTCTTAGGGGTTCTATGTGGATATCTGAGGCGCTGCCGCCAAGAGCGTGCTTCAATATAACAGCCACCATCTTGGTTACCGGCGCATCTTCTATGAACTTTATCTCTTTCTTAAAAATTTCTTCCCCGGCCACTATTTTTTCTGTATCTGCCAGAGCTGACTCAAGTTCAGTAAGCACTTTTGAAACTTCTCCTCTTAATCCCTTATAGCCGCCAAAAACATTTTCAAAATCTTCAAGAGTTATTAAGAAAATTTTAAAGGGAATATTGAATTTTGAGACAATAAACTGCACTGCCTCTCTTGCTTCAATATCCTGAGGATCAACCATGCCGATTTCCAGAAAACCATCTTTTATCCCCATGGGCACGAATTTATAATGCCTAGCTGCTTCCTCAGGTATTTGCTTGAGCAAGTCAAAAGAAATATCTTTTTCGTCGATTTTCTTGTATGGGATGCCTGAAATCTCTGCGTTTGCCTGATTAATCTGGGATTCATCAACGCCGTACGCCTTTAATAATTTATCCAAAGGAATTCCCGTTTCTTTTGATTTTGTCTTGAGACGAGAAATTTCCTCCTCAGGGACAATATTCTTTTTAATTAGAATATCTTCAAGTTCCATTTAATTCTAAAGAGGAGCGAATGGATTAACGCGACCCACCGGCTCCTCAATTAATTCAACGGAATGGTCAATAAGGCTCTTAAATTCCTTTTTATTAAGAAAATCTGTGTCCATTTTGGCTGTCTTCAATCTGGCAAGCATTTCTAAAATCTCCTTGCCCTCAGAATCAGAACTGCTTTGGTCCGCGACTTGGCCTTCTTCTGTAACAGTTACAACATTTTGCTCAGGACTACTTGCCTTGTTCGGCCAATAAATCATGTAAATAAAAAGTATTGCAAGAACAACCAGAATTATTACTAAAATTTTTAATCTTTTCATATTATTTTTTCCAATAGGCTAGAGCTGTTATATTGTATTCATAAAGGTCAGTGTCTCCGGAAAGAAAAGTTATTTTTTCAATGTCTACCAGGCGCAGATTTTTTTCTAAGTTTTCCATAATGGCAATGAAAGAGCTGTACGGGCCCGTTACTCTTATTGTTACGGGTATGATATTTGCAATTTTTGCCTTGTCTGTACTCGAAACTTCCTGCTTCTCTTCTGGCACTGAGACGTCTATATTTTTCAATGACATTCCGACACTTTTAGCTATGTTTTCTATCTCAATAATTAATTCAATGGCATTGGCCTGAGAAGGCAGGATTTTATTTAGGCGATCAAGATCTAGTTGGCTGATGGAATTATATTTTGACAATATTTCGTCTCTCATTGATTGCAACTCTTTCAAATTGGCAAGGTTTTCATTAATAATATTATTCTGAGATCTTAGGTCTTTTATCTCTTTGATATACGGTTGCGTCCATGTGAAAAAAATTACTATGGCCGCTGCTATAAAAATTATTGATAAAATACTGCGAAACATAAATGGTTTATTGTTTTATTTGATAAGCCAAAAGGTTAGTATCAATGATAACTTTGGCAGAAAAATTAATTACTCCTTTTTCTCCCAATGAAAGGCCTGAAAAGATAACGTTTTCCACATATTTATTATTTTGGAATTCACGCGCCTGAAGAGCAAGGGAAGAATATCCTTTGGCTGTCCCCCTTAGATTAACAATAACATTTTCGTCTTTTTGGGAGGGAAAAGAAAAATCAAAATTGGAAAACCTGACGCTTTCCAGAGTAGACTGCTCCAAAAACTCAAAAAGCGCACTGGGCATTCTGTGTTGGCCTAAAAGGACTTTTGAAGATTCTATCTTAGTATCAATTGTCTGCATTTCTTGGATAAAAACAGGGTCAAGAATGTCTTGCGCGCGTTTTAAAGAATCCAGCATTTCATTATTATTCTTCTCAAGAAACCCTTTATAGAGATAGACTCCCCCAAAAAGTAGCCCGGAGATTACGATCATTAAAAAAGAAAAAGAGAGAAACAAACCAACCCCACTTCCAACATAAACTGGTTTGGCTAATGTTTTTTTAGGAATAAATGATCCTTTCTCTTCCATACTACGAAATACGATTTTTTTTATAAGTCTAGGAGGGCAAGGCCGATTGCGACAGAAAAACTCAAACCTGCCTTTTTCAATGATCCCCCTAAAAATGCCGGGTATTCTGTTTTTAAAAATGGGTCGGCTAAATTTACCTCCATACTAAGATGTTTTACGGAAAATTCTGTTAATCCCTTGAGCATAGCTCCTCCTCCGGTAATAATGGTCCGATTGATAGTCTGTTTGTATTTTCTTTGATAATCCGTAATTACTGATCTAATTTCAGAAAAAATATATTCCAATATCGGCTCCATGATATTCACCATTTCCTTGTGTTCCGGCAGATCAGAAAGTCCAATCTCCCTTTTCGTTTCCTCAGCTCTTTTAAAATCGACCCCTAAAGAATTTGAAAGTGCCAAGGTTAAATCCTGCGATCCTTTATTTATTGAATATGAACTCTTCATTATGCCGAAATCTACGATAGCCACCTTGGTTGTTGAAGCGCCGAAATCTATCACAGCCACCGGAGAAGTTTCCCGGCCAAGAGAAGAACGTATCATACTGAATGTTTCAATCTCAAATTTATCCAATTCCAGCTTTGAACTGGAAATAATCTTTCTGTATTCATTAATGGTATCTTTGTGAATGGCCACCAGTAGAACTTTAATAAATTTTCTTCCGTCCGCTGTTTTTTCCTCACTCTCTTCTTCAGGAAAAACCCACCAATCCATCACTACTTCTGATATGGGAACGGGTATATATCTTCTTGCCTCTAAATGAATCATTTCAGAAATATCTTTTCCTTCTAAAGAAGGGATATTAATTATTGTGACAAAACTGGATTTCAAGGGTATGGCAACAGCCGCTCTTTTGGTCTTTGTATTTGATTCTCTAAGAACATCTTTTAATGCTTCAATTAGTTTGTCGTCAGCTAAATTAACTGCTTGGCCTACCTGCATATTTGCATACGGGCCTAAGGCTATTTCCCCATAAGTTTCTAGAACTGCCTGTTCTTTTTCTTTTCTCAACTGAACAACTTTTATACTGGATGTTCCAATGTCCAGACCTAAAACGCTTTGGCTTGCCTTGGAAGCCAATAAATTTTTCAAAGAAAACAGACTTTTGGCGAAAAAATCCATGACATATATTATAGCATATTATATCATAAAGATATTATTATATGGCAAAGAAAGTTATCAACAGCATTCTTAATTTTCTCTTTCCGCAGAAATGTCTTGGTTGCGGGAAGGAAAATGAGGTTTTATGCCAACGATGCCTTGAGAGTATTTCTTATTCTACATTGACAAAATATAGCAATATTTTCGCTGCTTCGGATTATGGAGATGAAACAGTCAAAAAAGCTATTTGGATGCTGAAATACCGGGGAATCAAGGGAATGGCTGATCCCTTGGCTGAATTAATGTTTAGGCGCATATGGCCAAAAATTGATAAAACTGACTGGCTTATTGTTCCTATTCCTATTTCTCCAAAAAGCTTGAAAAAGCGTGGATTTAATCAATCAGAATTGATCGCGCAAGAATTTGCTAAAAAAATACAGACATCCGATGTTGACGCAAAAAACATCGGATGTCTAACAGATGCGCTTTATAAAATTAAAGAAACGCCCTCGCAGGTGTCCATTAAAAACCGCGAGCAAAGATTGAATAATCTCAAAGATGCTTTTGCAGTCAAAAATTCTCATTTAATAGCAGGCAGAAATATTTTGCTCATAGATGATGTCAGCACCACCGGCGCTACTATCAGAGAGGCGTGCAGAGTTTTGCGCGAATCCGGCGCCAAAAAAATAATCGGCTTAGTTGTGGCGCGAGGATAATTGTGTTAAATTATTAAAACTAAGGAGAGGTGCCTG
Organism: Patescibacteria group bacterium; assembly: GCA_018827845.1. Lineage (GTDB taxonomy): Bacteria > Patescibacteriota > Minisyncoccia > UBA9983 > UBA9983 > JAHIER01. Next base: position 2,288 of record JAHJXC010000072.1, on the reverse strand, counting down.
AGTGGCCGAAAGGAGCACACTGCTAATGTGTTGACCCTCAAAAGGGGTCCGTGGGTTCAAATCCCACCCTCTCCGTAATGGACCTGGATTCTCCTATTGAAAAAAATTTTCGGATTGTTGAAAGGCAAAAAAAGGCCTTGAAAAATCTTGGATTGAAAACGGTCCGGGATCTGCTTTTTTATTTTCCCTCCCGCTATGAAAATTTTTCTGAAAGAAAAAATATTATTGACCTGCAACAGGGCGACAAAACTACTGTCTATGGGAAAATTACAGATTTAAAAAGCGAGCGCGCCCGATTCAAAAAATTACATTATACCCAGGCAATAATCAGCGATTTTACCGGCAATATCAAAGCCGTTTGGTTCCGCCAGCCCTATTTAGCCACTATTCTAAAAATCGGCGACAAAGTTGCCTTGACTGGAAAAATTTCTCTTGGCAAAAACGGACTTTATTTGGCTAATCCTACTTATGAAAGAATCGGCTCCTATGAAGATTTGGGCGAAGGCGCCTCGCTTCTGGCAATTTATCCGGAAACAAGAGGGATTAGTTCGCGCTGGCTAAGATTTTCTCTTGATAAAATTTTAAAAAACATAACGCCAACATCGGATGTTAAAGATGCCATTCCAGAAGAAATTCTTAAAACATATCACCTACCTTCATTAAAGTCATCTTTAATTTTTATTCACACTCCTCAAAAAATCAGCGACGCTGAAGCCAGCCGCAAACGATTCGCTTTTGAAGAAATATTCTTTATTCAGCTTTCCCGTTTTAAAGAACGTCTGCAATATAAAAGCCATGATTCTTTTGCTGCTGAAATCAATGACAAAGAGCTGAATGACTTTATGTCAATTTTCCCTTTCCAACTAACTTCTGCTCAAAAAAAATCTATCGGCCATATAATTAATGATTTGCAAAAAACTTCTCCTATGTCTCGTCTGTTAGAAGGAGATGTTGGTTCAGGAAAAACTGCGGTTGCCGTAGTTGCTACTTACGCCATTGTCAAAAATGGCTGGCAAGTTGCCTATATGGCGCCTACAGAAATTTTAGCCCAGCAGCATTTTCAGTCATTTATCAATTATTTTTCGCAGCTGCGCTTAACTACGAAAATCGGCTTAATAACTTCTTCTGAGTGCAAAAAATTTCCTTCTAAAATTAGTCCTAGCGAAGCTACTCATATTTCCAGAAACCAGCTGTTAAAATGGGTGGAAAATGGCGAAATCCCTATTTTAATAGGTACGCATTCTCTTATACAAAAAAGTGTTAAGTTCGAAAACCTCGCTTTAGTTATTATTGACGAACAGCACCGCTTTGGCACCCGTCAAAGAGCAGTTTTGGCCAAAGAAAAATCAGACAAAATCCCCCACCTGCTTTCCATGACTGCAACGCCCATACCGCGCACTCTGGCTCTGACTATTTACAGCGATTTAGACTTATCACTTCTTGATGAAATGCCTGCGGGCAGGAGAAAAATAGAAACTATTATTGTTCCTCCTGACCAGCGCAACCGCGCCTACGAACAAATACGGCAGGAAGTAAAAGAAGGGCGGCAGACCTACGTGATATGCCCGTTAATCAAGGAGAGTAAATTAGAAGTAAAAAATGTCACTGATGAGGCTAAGCGCCTGCAAAAAGAAGTTTTTCCGGAATTTAAAATCGACGTGCTTCACGGCAAAATGCTGCCAAAAGAAAAAGAGAGAATTCTGCGGGATTTTAGAAAAAATAAAATAAATATTTTGGTTTCTACATCAGTAATAGAAGTCGGTATTGACGTGCCGAATGCCACAATAATAGTAATAGAAGGCGCGGACCGTTTTGGCTTGGCCCAACTTCACCAACTGCGAGGAAGAGTGATGAGAAGCACTTATCAGCCTTATTGTTTTATTTTTACAGATTCCAGATCTCCCAGAACGCGTCAAAGATTAAAGGCCTTAATCAAAGCAAAAAATGGTTTTGAATTAGCTGAATATGATTTGCAATTGCGCGGCACTGGAGAATTAACTGGCAACAAGCAATGGGGTATTTCTGACATTGGCATGGAAGCATTGAAAAATATTAAAATGGTGGAAGCTGCCCGCCTGGAATCACAGAATATCTTAAAAGAAGATCCCGACCTAAAAAAATATCCGCTGATTTTAGAGAGAATACAAAAACAAGCAAATAATATTCACTTTGAATAAAAAATAATACCTGCCCCGTACCAAGCTTTGCTTTGGTGCGGGGTCCACTTTGAATAAAACTAAAAATCAGCACTTACCAGCGATAGCAAATAAGAGTTGATTTTTCTTTTT
>JAHJXC010000006.1 GCA_018827845.1 Patescibacteria group bacterium | reverse complement strand
TTAGAATATTTAAAAATTAAATCTTTCGCTTTGCTAATTAATTTATTGTCAATCTTCTTTCCCTTTATTAGAACAGACGGACCGGGGAATTTTGGCACTAATAATTTATCTTTTTTTTGTTTTAATTTTTCTAATTTCTCGTTTTCTCCTTTATTCCTGCCAACAATTGCCAGATTATTTTCAAACCAAAAATGCCGGCCTAATTTTAATAAAGCCAAGTCATTTGGAGTAATATTATCTGCCTTGAATTTCTCCATCATAGTTTTAAGACGCCTGCCAAATTCTTTATCAGTTAAAAGGCAGCCTCCGGCTGGCGACGGATAGTAAGAAATTTTAAGTTTTTTTGCCAGTTTTATTTGCTGTTTCCGGCTTTTGCCATTAAAATCAAAGAGTTTGTTCCTGTCCACTAATCCTAATTTTTCAACTTCAGTCAGCTCCAGTAATTTTGCGCTCAAGGGCCTAAGCAACCTTCCTTTAATGCCTGAATATTTTTCTATATTTTTTAAGGCATTTTTATTTTGCGAAAAAACTCTTTGGCCCAGCACTTCACCAGTAGCCACAAAATCATATTTCTCTTTTTTCATGAGCTCCCCTGCTTTTTTTATCATTAATAAATGGCAATCAATGCAGGGGTTCATAGCCCGGCCATATCCGTATTTTGGTTTTTTTACAATTTTCCAATGGCAAGCAGGAAAATCATTGTTTATAATTTTTAATTTTATTTTATTTTTCTTTGCGCTTATTTCCGCCTGCTTGCTGTCGAAAAAATGGCTGGGAAAATTTACAGCGGTCACAGCAATCCCCTGTTTCTCTAAAACTTTAACAGCCAAAATAGAATCCAGGCCTCCAGAAAACAAAGCCAAGCATTTTATTTTTTTCTTTTTCATATAATTATTCCGCCTCCGATTAATTCTTGGCCTTTGTATATAACTAATGATTGGCCGGGGGTAACTGCTCTTTGTGGTTTTGTAAATATAACTTTTGTGCCCTTAATTCTGCAAGATTGCAATCCTTGCCTGTATCTGATACGAGCTTTGTATATTTTTCCGCCAGCTGGCGGATTACCAGAAATCCAATTGATATTTCTAATCTTAATTTCTTTTTTATAATATTTTTCTTCATCAATTTTACTGGCTACAATCAAGAAATTCTTTTTAAGATTTTTGCTAACCACATAATAAGGAATACCGCCGCCCTTACTGAAACCGTGCCTTTGGCCAATAGTGTAAAGGGGCAAACCCTGATGTTCGCCAATAATCTTGCCATCAACAGTAATTATTTTCCCTTTTTTAAGTTTTATATTTTTTTTCAAATAATCATTATGTCCCCCAGTTAAAAAACAAATATCCTGGCTTTCTTTTTTTAGATACGGCAATTTCCGTCCATCTGCCATTTTTTTTATTTTTTCTTTTGTGTAATTCCCAAGCGGAAACAATAATTTTCCCAATTGCCCCTTTTTTAAATTATACAGAAAATAACTCTGGTCTTTGGTTTTATCTTTTGCCATTTTGAGATTTGAGATTTGAGATTTGAGATTTCGCTGTAAGCGAATGTAATGGCCAGCAGATAAACAGTCATATTTCCATTTCTTCATTAATTTCAAAAGCAAGCCGAATTTAATCTGCTTATTGCATTTTACGCAGGGATTTGGGGTAATCCCATTTTCATATCCCTTTATAAAATAATCAATAACTTCTTTCTTAAATTGTTTTCTTAAATCAAGAATTTTTAAGGGAATACCTATCTTTTCAGCCGTTTTTTTGGCACCCTTCAAAGATTCTTTTAGATTAAACTGCCCCAAATCCAAAAAAATGCCGGCCACATCATAACCGCCATTCTTAAGCAAGGCCGCTGCCACTGAACTATCCACTCCCCCGCTCATAGCCACTAATATTCTTTTCTTTTTCTTCATAAATTTATATAAGCATAAAATAAGCATCTCTGCCACCAAAAGAAAAAGTGGCAGGATTATTCTGCCACTTCAGATATTTTTTACGCTTGGTCCAGCATCATATTCTGGCAAATAGATGATGATAAGAGAATTATTAGTTAAACTATTAAGATTGTCCAAACAGTGAACAAATCTTCTTATTCAATATAGTCTGCTGTTAATTTCGGCATCTTACTCATTAAATCTTCTTCGGCTCTCAAGGCAGAATAATAACCCCACATTACTATGGAAGTAAAAAATATTACCACAAAAAGAATAAGCCAATGCGTCTGATTTTTGTTAAGATTCGTCATTGTTTATGTTTCTATTATAGCATCTTTTGGTTTTTTGACATAGGTTTGATTAATTGTTAATCTAAATAAAAATAAAAGGAGTTAGAAAAAATTAGAGTAAATGCCCATGAACTTACTTAAAATTGCTAAAGAATATATCCGCAACAAGCCGAAAATCAAAAAAATGATCGGCGTTATTTTAATCCTTGTCGGCTTTACCGCGTTTCTCACCCCTCTCACGCCTGGTTCATGGTTAATTTTTATCGGCGCAGAACTGTTAGGAATACGATTTCTTTTCCGAGACAAATTCCTTCAGTGGTGGCACAAAATAAACAGTAAATCATGAGGATTAAGGCAACACGGGAATCAATACAACTTGCGAGCTCCATTATTCAAAAGGGCGGACTGGTGGCATTTCCGACTGAAACGGTGTACGGGCTTGGCGCTGATGCCTTAAACCCGCGGGCCGCGGCAAAGATATTTGAAGT
>JAHJXC010000071.1 GCA_018827845.1 Patescibacteria group bacterium | reverse complement strand
CATTATCAACAATCCATATCTTTCTTCGCCAATATTCCCTAGCATGGTTTTCAAAATACATTATTGCTTCTTCTTTTGTAATTGGGCTGCCTTTCTCGGCAGCCAGATGCATATGAACATCAAGATAAAATTCTGGAATAACTGCGTAGGACTCACCCCATTCCACTTCAATCCAACTAGGAATTTTTTTACCGTACCACCATGGTACCTCTTTAATTAAACCGAGATCCTTGCCCCTGGCAAAACCAACAAAATATTCGCCACAATGAGGACAGATAGAGTCCCTGTAATAACTTTCAGGACATAGATCAAAATAACCCTTACATTTCATGCATTGAACTCGTCTTGTGCCCCTGCATTTATTTAAAGAACACATAGTTAAAACCTCCTTTCTCCTTTCTGTTTTCTATATCATTTATACCAAATCTCCCAAAATTTTGCAAGCCCTACCTATCTCTTTGCAATAATGCTTTTTTTGTAGACGTCCAGATGCTCCAGGGCGATGCCCGTGCCTTTGGCCACGCAAAGCAGAGCATCTTCTGCCACGCGCGCTTTAACACCCGTAGATCTAAATACTAATTCATCAATATTTCTTAATAAAGAAGTTCCGCCGGTCATGGTGATTCCATTATCAATAATATCAGAAGCAAGCTCTGGAGGAGTATCCTGTAAAACTGACTTAATGGCTTTCATCACATCCTTAAGTTCGCTTTCAATTGCCTTCACAATCTCATTGGTAGTAATGTCCGCTGTTCTCGGAAGCCCTGTTAGAAAATCCCTTCCTTTTATTTTGTAAGTCATCTCCTCTTCAACCGGCACAGCCGAAGCAATTTGAATCTTGATATCTTCCGATGTTTTTTCGCCAATGGCAAGATTAAAATTCTTTTTTATGTAATCAGCAATGGCCCGATCAATTTTATCGCCAGCCATTTTTACTGAAGTAGAAGCAACAATTCCTCCCAAAGAAATAACCGCTATGTCAGTGGTGCCGCCTCCTATATCAACAATCATATGTCCGATTGGCTCATAAATAGGAATGCCCGCGCCAATGGCAGCCAAAATCGGCTCTTTGACAACATAAGCGGATTTGGCGCCTGATCTCATGGTCGCTTCAATCACCGCCCTTCTTTCTGTGGAGGTCACGCCAGCAGGCACAGAAACCATTACTTCCGGCTTGAAAAAATTCCACTTGCCTAAAGATTTTGAAATATAATAGCGCAGCATGGCTTCTGTCACCCGATAATCAGCAATTACTCCGTCTTTTAAAGGACGATAAGCAATAATATTATCCGGCGTCTTCCCTATCATTATCTTGGCTTCATCGCCCACTGCCAAAACTCTATTGTTAGGGACAGAAACAGCCACCACTGACGGCTCGTTCAAAACCACGCCTTGGCCAGGCACAAAAACCAGCGTGTTAGCTGTTCCCAAATCAATTCCTAATTTTTTTATGAAGAATGCCATATTTTTGCTCCTAATTTTTTTAATCTCCCTGCTAAATCTTCATATCCTCTTTCAATGGCGTAAGTATTTTTCAGAACTGACCTGCCTTTTGCAGCCAGCATGGCTACCAAGATAATTGCTGAGGGCCGCAAGGCCGGCGGGCTCATCATTTCCGCGCCTTTTAATTTTGTCGGCCCTTCTATAAAAACCCTGTGAGGATCAGCCAAAGTAATTTTTGCACCCAATCGGTTCAGCTCCATATAATAAACTGCGCGGTTTTCATAAACCCAGTCATGAATCAATGTTGTGCCTTTTGCCTGCGTGGCTATGGGAACAAAAAACGGCAGATTGTCTATATTCAGCCCCGGGAAAGGCCTGGCATAAAGCTTTTCAATTGGCGCAATTAATCTGGAAGAATATGTTTTTATATCAACCAAACGGCTGTATCCATTTTTAGCAAGGTACTTCTTTAATATTTTAAACTTAAACCCCATTTTTTTCAACTTTAATAATTCCAGCTCCAAAAATTCAATGGGGCATCTTTTGATTATGATGGAAGATTTTGTCACAGCTGCGGATGCCAGAAAAAGCATGGATTCCACCGGATCTTCTGTTAAATGGTAGGAAATTTGTTTTTTAATCCGCTTCCTGCCGAAGATTGTTAATGTTGTTGTTCCTATGCCATCAATGCGCACCCCGAGTTTTTTTAAAAAATAACAAAGGTCCTGAACCTGATAATTGGCTGAGGCGAATTTGATAACAGTTTTGCCGGAAATGAGGCTGGCAGCCATAATAACATTCTCTGTTGCTGTATCGCCTGATTCATACATTATAATTTCTTCGGACGGATGGAGTTTTTTATGGTTTATTTTTAAACTGTCTCCCAAAATCTTGACTTCAATGCCGAAATTTTCCAGGGCGTAAATATGCGGCATGATTGTTCTTTTGCCTAATTTGCACCCGCCGTACATTGGCAAATCAAAAGATTGAAATTTATGCGCCAGAACGCTCACCAATAAAATCATGATTCTGGTTCTGGAAGCTGCCTCTTTGTTGATTTTTTTAAGGTTGAATTTTTGAGCTTGCCCCGAGCCTCGTCGAGGGGGAATTATTTCCAGTTTCTTTTTTGTCCGCCATTTGGCGAAAACGCCAATACTTTCCAAAACTTCAATGACCCGAAAAACTTCCTCTATGCGGGGAACATTCATTAGTATAGTTTTTTTCTCATTAAGAAGCGAGGCAATCAAAATCGCCACAGCCGAATTTTTGGAGGCATTCACTGTCACCTCACCTTTCAACTTCTTCCCGCCTTGTACAACATAAGAACTCATCTTGTTTTTATTCTTGCATATTTTCTATTCCTCCAAAATCTTGACAAAAATTATTAGTATGCTAAACTAAAAACAGAGTTAATTTAAAAAATTATATTAGTATAATCTGCTTCTTACGGGGTACAGGAGCGGATTGAAAATTACCCCTCCCCGTTCAATTAGGCATGGCGTCCGAAAGAATAAGCAAGGGGCCTACCAATTAGAGGTCTGCCGGCTACCTCATTAAAGCCGGCTTTTTATTTTTTAATCAACCCTTTGTCAACGTGGCACGTTGACCTGCCACGTCAACGTGGCAGGTTGACATCACCTAACCACTCTTGAAAATCTTTTTTATATTGTTTCTGGCTTGTATCAAAAATTTTGAAAAATAATTGTTTATTTGTAATCTGCGGAAAATTG
>JAHJXC010000070.1 GCA_018827845.1 Patescibacteria group bacterium | reverse complement strand
TACAATAGACGAATTGAAAGCTAAGTATGATAGGATTGCTAAGGCAAGGAAGCTTATTGCTGAAGCAAAGAATGAATTAATAACTCGCAACCTGAGATTGGTAATTAATATAGCTAAAAACTATATAGGAAGAGGTTTAACTCTGTTGGATCTAATTCAAGAAGGAAATATCGGTCTTATGAAAGCCGTAGATAAGTTTAAATATGAAAAAGGTTTTAAATTCAGCAATTATGCAACATGGTGGATAGAACAGGAAATCAAACAAGCAATTAAGAAGCAGGGCAAGACAATCAGAATACCTGTCCATATATATGTGCTATATAATCAAATAAGCAAAGAACAAAAAAGAATAGATAAAGAAACAAGAATGGTATCATCAATATACGATGCCGCTAAAAATCTTAATATTCCAAGAGAAAAGGTAGATGAGTTACTAAATATAATTAAAGACCCGATCTCTTTTTCAGAGCCAATTTCAAAAAAAGAAAAAGATGGAGGGGCTCTTGAAGAAATTACAGCATCTGAGCACCAGGTGAATCCTGAGGAAGAAATTTATTCTGCGCAAAAAAGAAAAAAGATTTGCCATGTGCTTAGTACATTAACGCCCAAAGAAGAAAAGGTTATAAAAATGAGATTTGGAATAGGCACTGACGGAGAGCATACTCTTGAAGAGATTGGAAGAGAATTATCTATGACCAGAGAAGGGGTTCGTCAGATTGAAGAAAAAGCCATGAAAAGACTTAAACATCCTATTCGCAGCAAGTGCCTTAGAGAATTTCTAACAAAAAAAGGTTAAAAAAATTAAGAGCCTTCATAACAGAAGGTCTTTTTGTTTAACAATATGCCCGGGGAGAGACTTGAACTCTCACGGGGTTGCCCCCAATGGTTTTTGAGACCATCCTGTATACCAATTTCAGCACCCGGGCTTTTATTAAATCATATCAATTTGCACTTAAAAATCAATTATTCTATAATAAAAAATAATGAATAATCCTCAGAGAGAACAGAAAATTTTTTGGATTGAGGTTGATAAAATTAAGCCTAATCCTATGCAGCCGCGCAGTAATTTTGACGAGGCACGGCTTTTGGATCTGGCAGAATCAATCAGGCAATACGGCGTTCTCCAGCCCTTGGTGGTTGTGCGCAAGGAAATAGATTTGGAAACCGGCACAAGAGTGGAATATGAACTGATTGCCGGCGAACGACGCCTCCGAGCCGCCAAAATAGCCGGCTTAATGCAGGTTCCGGTAATCATCCGCGACGACGAAGGAGACAAAATAAAATTAGAATTGGCTATAATAGAAAACCTGCAGAGAGAGGATTTAAATCCCTTAGAAAGAGCTGTTGCTTTCAAAAGGCTGGCTCATGATTTCAAGCTGAAGCATCATGAAATAGGTGGGCGTATAGGAAAAAGCAGAGTATTTGTTACCAACACCTTGAGGCTCTTAAATCTGCCGGAAGAGATTCAAAGAGGATTAAGAGGAGGCATAGTTTCCGAAGGCCATATGCGGCCCTTGCTTATGCTTTCAGACAGGAAGGAAGAACAAACAACTCTTTATTACGAAATTTTAGAGAAAAAATTAACAGTTCGGCAATCAGAAGAAATTTCCAGAAGAATTGCCCAGGACAGGGCGCGCAAAAAAGACAATTTGCCTGATCCGGAAACCAAGCTTTTGGAAGAAAAAATTTCTGAAAGTTTGGGAACAAAAGTTATGCTTGAACGCCAAGGCGAAAAAAGAAAACTGCAGATAGAGTTTTTTTCTGACGAGGAACTACAGGCTTTTCTTGATAAAATAATGCGCGAGAGAGAAAAGGGGCCCGAACTTGAATTAGAATTTCCGCAAGAAACGCAACAACTAGAAAGCGACGATGATTTAATAGAAAAATTTTCTATTTGATTATTCTTTTGAAAAGCCCGGATTCCTTCATCGCAGCCCTTATTTGTTTCTTGGCTAAAGAAGTTTTGGCGCGTTCCAGCCATTCAGCGCTGGGTTTTTTATTTTTTTGCGTCTGAATCTCTATAATATCGCCGTTTTTCATAACAGTATCTAAGGAAACAAATTTATTATTAACTATGGCTCCGCTGGCATGATTTCCTATGTCGCTGTGGATAGAATAGGCGAAATCAATGGTCGTGGCGCCTTCAGGTAAATCAATAACATCACCTTTGGGCGTAAAGCAAAAAACCCGATCTTTGAAAAAATCTATGCGCAATGTTTCTAAAAAATCTTTTGAGGCCTTGGTGCCTTTCTGCCATTCAATCAATTGATTAACCCAGCTGAGGCGGGGATTAAATCTGCCACCTTCTCTTGGCTTGCCGGATTCTGCATAGGCCCAGTGGGCAGCAATACCATATTCTGCCTCTTCGTGCATCTGCTCAGTTCTTATCTGGATTTCCGTTATTTTCCCTCCTGTGGCAAAAACAGTAGTGTGCAGACTTTGATAGCCGTTTGGCTTGGGTGTGGCAATATAATCTTTAATTTTCCCTGGGATAGGTTTCCACATCTTATGAATGATTCCTAAGACCTTATAGCAATCTTCAATAGTTTTGACGATAATTCTTAAGGCAATTAAATCATAAACAATATCAATGTTCATATTTATTTCCGGCCTTTGCAGTTTTTTAAATAAACTATATAGATGCTTCACCCTTGAATCAATGTGGAAATATTTTATATCATTTTCCCTTAATTCTTTTTCAATTCCATATTTGACTTTAATCAGATCTTTTTCTTTTTCTTCATATTTACCCTTTATCATTTCTTTAATTTTTTTATATTCTTCCGGATAAACATACTGGAAAGCAAGATCTTCCAGTTGCCCCTTGAATTTTCCCATTCCCAGGCGGTTTGCCAACGGGGCGTATATTTCCAATGTTTCCAATGCGATTCTTTTTTGTTTTTCTTCCGGCACATACTGTAATGTTTTCATGTTATGAACTCTGTCAGCCAGCCGTATAAGAATGACACGGATATCTTTAGCCATTGCTAAAAACATTTTGCGAAGATTTTCTATCTGCAGTTCAGCTCCATGATATTTTAATTGGCCGAGTTTTGTGACGCCAGCCACCAAAAAAGCCGTTTCATCTCCAAATTCTTTTTTTATTGTTTTTTCGCTTATGCTTTTATCCTCGCATACATCATGAAGCAATGCAGCGGCGATTGTTTTTGAATCCAATTGAAGATTAGCTAGATCTTTTGCCACTTCAAACGGATGGATGAAATAAGGTTCCCTGGAAAATCTTTCCTGCCCCTCGTGGGCTTTTTGGCTAAATTCAAAAGCCTTAGTAATAAGTTCAATATCACTTTTTGAATGCGATTTTAATAAATTTATTATTTCATTGACATCTTGCATACGATATAGTATACTCTTAAATTAGAAAAAATTTAAGGAGGTGTAAGATGAAAATATTATCAGTATTAATTTATACCTGTTGTTATTGCGAGGAAGAAATTTTTCCTCATAAGAGAGATAAAAATTGTCCCAATTGCAATTCTCAGCCGCCCCACAGTCCTATTGCTCATATGGATTTTTCCAACTAGCAAAATCACAGGCAGGATATTTTGAACATCCGTAAAAAATCCTGCCTTTTTTTGTTTTCTTAATTATAACTTCGCCCTGTTTATCCGCCTCTGGCGGACATTTCGGGCATTTCATGCCTATTGTTTCAGGCTCTTGTTTTATATTTTTTGTATTCCTGCATTCCGGGAATCCAGAGCAGGCCATAAATTTTCCAAACCTGCCGTGTTTGATTACCATGGGCTTTCCGCATTTCTCACAAACCTCCTCTGTTTCTTCATCGTGATTTTGCTTTTCTACTTGTTCGTATTTTTCCTCCAGATTTTTATGGAATGGTTCGTAAAATTCTTTTATAACAGGCACCCATTTTTTCTTTCCTTCGGCAATTTCATCCAGATCTTCCTCCATTTTAGCAGTAAATCCGACATCAACAATTTTAGGGAAATGTTTAACAAGCAGATCATTAACCATTATTCCTGTTTCGGTCGGGCAAAATTTGCGATGTTCATTTTTAGCGACATAATTTCTTGTTTGAATTGTAGAAATGGTGGGCGCATAGGTAGATGGTCGGCCAATGCCGTATTCTTCAAGGGTTTTAACTAGAGAAGCTTCAGTATAGCGCGGAGGCGGTTCTGTAAAATGCTGGTTTGGCGCGAGTTTTATAAGTTTTAATTCCTCTTTTTCTTTTAATTCCGGAAGGTCGTTTTCAGAAAATGCCGAAGGGTATACTTTAAGCCACCCCTCAAATTTTAAAACTTGGCCTGTTGCCCTAAAACCATAATTTTTGGCTTCTATGTCTACGGTTGTAGAATCAAAAACAGCTTCTTTCATCTGGCAGGCAATAAAACGGCGCCAGATTAAATCATAAAGTTTGTATTGTTTGCTGTCCAAATCTTTTTTTAATTTATCAGGAGTTTTTTCTGGGTTGGCTGGCCGGATGGCTTCATGAGCTTCCTGCGCTCCTTTTGATTTTGTTTTAAAGCGCCGCGGCTCGCTCAAAGAAAATTCTTTGCCGAAATTTTTATCAATTACCTTTTTTCCTGATTTTAATGAGTCTTCGGAGAGGTTTACCGAATCAGTACGCATATAAGTTATAAGCCCGTTTTCGTAAAGCTGCTGAGCAAACATCATTGTTTGTTTGGCTGAGAAATGCAGTTTATTTACAGCCTCTTGCTGCAGGGTGCTGGTAGTAAATGGAGGATTAGGATTTCTTTTGGTTTCCTTTTTTTCTATTTTCTCAACCTTATATTCAGCGCCATTTAAATCCTTTAAAATTTCATCGGCTTCACCTTTGTTTTTAACCGCAAATTTATCAAGAAGTTTATTATCTTTTTTAATAAGTTTTGCTTCAAAAGATTCCAACGTGCCACGTTGACGTGGCACGTCAACGTGGCACGTTGACAAGAGAGCGACGATTGACCAAAATTCTTGAGGAATAAAATTTTCTATTTCTCTTTCGCGATCGACAATAAGCCGCACAGCCACTGACTGGACACGGCCGGCAGAGAGTCCCTTAAAGAACTTTTTCCAGAGAAAAGGGGAGAGTTCATAGCCGACCAGACGATCCAAAATTCTTCGCGCCTGCTGAGCATCAACAAGGTTCAGATCTATTTCCCTTGGATTTTTCAGCGCTTCTTTTATAGCTTTTTCAGTTATTTCATGAAATATGATTCGTTTCGGATTTTTTAAATCTAAAGCATTAGTTAAATGCCATGAGATTGCTTCTCCTTCGCGATCTTCATCAGTAGCCAGAATAATTTCTTTTGCTTTTTCAGCTTCCTTTTTTAATTCATTCACTTTCTTTCTTGATTTGGTGGGAATGACATATTTTGGTTCAAAATCTTTTTCCACATCAATTCCAAGTTTTGATTTCGGCAGATCGCGAATATGGCCGTAAGATGATTCAACTTTAAAATCACCGCTGAGAAAGCGGCTGATAGTTCTTGCCTTTGTTGGAGATTCAACGATAATTAATTTAGTCATTAATAATGAAGAATATTTTATTATTCTAATCTTGTCAAATTATAATCTGTAAACCTCTCCGCCGGATTCTTTGATGAAACCGTTGATAAGCATCATAGTGAGGGCGGAATTTATTTCTGTGGCTGGCAGGCTGAGTTTTCTTATTAAATCATCTCTATTCATTGGTTCGTTTAGCGCCCCAATAATTTTTTGTTCAATTGGCGAGAGATCAAAATTTAATTTCAAATTTTCTCCGCTGTGCGAAATATCAAAGGCATCCAAAATATCCTCGGATGACATGATAGGCGCAGCCCCCATTTTTATCAGCCGATTAGTGCCCTTAGAATTTTCATTAAAAATTGAGCCGGGCACAGCAAAAACATCGCGATTGAATTCCAAGGCAAAATTGGCTGTAATAAGGGTGCCGCTTCTTTCCGCTGCCTCTATTACCAAAACGCCGTGACTCATTCCTGCAATAATCCGATTTCTTATAGGAAAAGTGTGAAGTCCGGCCGGCATCTCCGGCTCAAATTCAGAAAGCAGGCATCCCCTGGACTCCACAATTTCTTGGGCAAGTTTTTTATGAGAATGAGGATGAAGTACGGAAAAATCCAGACCTGATCCAGGAATAGCAATAGTTTTTAAATTGTTAGCCAGAGCTGATCTGTGAGCAATGGAATCTATACCTAAGGCCAATCCGCTCACAATCACAAAATTATACCCCTTTAATCCGCTGATAATTTTTTCGCAGGCATCTTTGCCGTAATTGCTGAATCTTCTGGAACCGATAACTGCAAGATAAAAACAGTCTTCTGGAGGAAGTTCGCCGATTACATATAATTCCTTGGGGCTGGAAGGGATTTCCTGCAAAAGTTTCGGAAATTGCTCAGGTTTTAAAACTTTTTGTTCCATTTGCATTATTCTACCATATTTATTAAAATAAAATCATGCTGGACATTAAATTCATTAGAGAGAATACGGACTTGATTAAAGGGGCAGGACGCAAAAAACGCATCAATTTTGATGTGAATAAGCTTATTGATCTTGACGATAATAGGCTGGCTTTGCTGCGGGAAGTAGAAGATATGCGCGCCAAACAAAATACAGAAAGCGATAAAATCGCCCAACTTAAGGATGATTCAGAAAAAGAAAAAGCCATCAGCGAAACGAAGAAATTAAAAGAAGATTTATCCAAGAAAGAATCAGAGTTAAAAAAAACAGAGGAGAAGTGGCAGGAATTAATGCTGCAGGTTCCCAATGTGCCGGACCCGTCTGTGCCAGAAGGCGAGAGCGACCTTGATAATCAGGAAATAAGAAAGTGGGGCGAAATTCCGCAATTTAATTTCAAAATAAAGAATCATATTGAGTTGATGCAAGATTTGAATCTCCTTGATTTAGAAAGAGGGTCTAAAGTGGCAGGCTTCAGAGGATATTTTCTAAAGGGTGACGGTGCGCTTTTATCTTTAGCAGTCATTCAATTTACAATGGAGCAACTGGCAGCCAATGGATTTGAGCCGTTTATTGCGCCTGGTTTAGTAAGAGAAGAAAGTTTTTTGGGAACCGGCTGGCTACCTCAAGGCAAAGAAGAAATTTATAAAACGCAGGATGACCTCTATCTTTCAGGAACAGCTGAAGTGCCGATGATGGGCTTGCACAAAGATGAGATTTTAAAAGAAGAAGATTTGCCAAAAACTTATGTTGCTTTTTCCCCGTGTTATAGAAGAGAAGCAGGAAGTTATGGCAAAGACACTAAAGGAATTTATCGTTTGCATGAATTTATGAAAGTAGAGCAGGTGGTTTTGTGCGAGGCAGAACATCAGGAGTCAGTTAAGTGGCATGAAGAAATTGCCAGAAACTCGGAAAATATTATGCAGGCCTTGGGTATTCCTTACAGGGTGGTTGTTAATTGCGGGGCGGATTTAGGATTGGGCCAGGTGAAAAAATATGATATTGAAGGATGGGTGCCTTCGGAAAAAAGATATCGCGAAACACATTCTGCTTCTTATTTTCATGATTTTCAGACGCGGAGATTAAATATCCGCTATAAAGATAAAGAGGGGAAAATCCGTTTTGTCCATTCTCTTAACAATACTGCCATAGCCACTCCGCGCATTCTAATCTCTTTGCTGGAAAATTATCAGCAAAGAGATGGCACTGTTGTTGTGCCAGAAGTTCTCCGCAAATACCTCAACAAAGACATAATCTCTTAATATGATTAAGAAAGACCTTCTTGAAGCGTCTAAGAAAAAGAAAAAAAGGCGGCTTATAATTCGGCTTTTGTTGATGTTTTTTGTCATTGTTATAGTAATTGTTATTGTCACATGGTCTTTTTATTTAGATTATTTTAGGATTAAAAAAATTACTGTTGAAGGAAATTCTTTTTTGGAAAGTGAGAAAATAATCAGCAATGTTTCAAGTTCTCTGGCTGGCAAATATTTTTACATTCTTCCCAAAAGCAATATTTTAATAATCCCCAAAAAAGAAATAATTAATAATCTTTTAAATAATTTTTTGCGGATCAAGTCAATTGATGTTTCAAGAGATTTAGCCGATGCCATAGTTGTTGCCATTAAAGAAAGAAAACCCGCTGCTTTATTGTGCGAGGAGCGAAGATGCCTCTTTTTGGATGATAGCGGTTATGCTTTTGAAGAATCAGCATTTTTTTCCGGAGATATTTATGTAAAATTTATTGACCAGCGAGATGAAAAAACTTTTTCTCTCAACAAACAAATTCTTCTTGAAACTGAATATAAAAATTTAATAAATTTTACAGACTTGCTGGCAAGAGAAAAAATAAAAATTTTACACATTCTCTTAAAAAATGAAGGGCTGTACGAATTTCATACCACTGAAGAATGGCATATGCTATTAAGCGAAAGAGGTGATTATAAAATTGCCTTTGATAATTTGAAAATAGCCCTTGAAAACCAGATTAAGGAAAAAAGGCCGGATCTGGAGTATATTGATATCCGGCTTAGAAATAAAGTTTTTTACAAGTTTAAATGATTAAAAAATTTTTAAAATATTTTATCGCAATTTCAATAGCGATCTTGACCGGCATATTGATCAGCCATGTTTCTTTAAGTTTTTTAAAATTGTCTGCTGACAGAATCTCCTCTATTTTTGTAAAAAATGAGCCTGCTTCTTTCATAGCTTCTCCTGTAATTATTAAAGAAATTCTCAGCAAAAAAATTTCCATGATTTTTGTTGGCGATATAATGCTTGACCGCGATATTGAAAACTCGGTTGTTAAAAATGGCAACGGCGATTTTTCTTTTATTTTTGAAAATTCAAGTTTTTTAAAAGAGACAGACATTGTTTTTGGGAATTTAGAAGGCCCTGTTTCTGATATTGGCGAAAAAAGAGGAAGTGAATTTTCGTTCCGCATGGATCCTATAGTTATTCTGGCTTTGAAAGAAGCGGGTTTTAATGTTCTTTCTGTTGCCAATAATCATGCTGGTGATTGGGGAAGGGAGGCATTTAATGACACGTTCTCGCGCTTGAATAAGGCAGATATTTTGGCAGTTGGCGCTGGCTGGAACAAAGAAGACGCATCACAAGTTAAAATTATTGAAAAGAACGGATTAAAAATCGGGTTTCTTGGTTTTTCTGACATAGGGCCGAAGTGGCTAAAGGCAGATGATAATAATTCAGGCATTTTATTGGTTGGTGATGATTTTATGGAAATAATTAAAAAAGCTTCATCGCAGGTTGATTATTTAATCGTTTCCATTCATTTTGGCGAGGAATATCAGAAAGAGCCAAGCGAAAGGCAAAAACAAGTTGCCAAGTCAGCCATTAATGCAGGAGCGAAAATAATTATCGGCCACCATCCGCATGTTGTTCAGGAAACAGAACGTTATGACAGCGGATTTATCGTTTATAGTCTGGGCAATTTTGTTTTTGACCAGAATTTTTCAAAAGAAACCATGCAGGGAGCGGTTTTGAAGATTATTTTGAATGAAAAAGGCATTATAGAGATTAAGGAAAATACTGTTAAGTTAAACGAATTTTATCAGCCCTCGCTTGAGGAATTATAAAAGAAGAATATAATAAAAGCATGAAAAAAGACGCAATTTTAGTCATTATTGTTATAGTAATTGTTGTCGTTATTGTTGGTGTAGGCATTTGGTATTATCAAAATCAAAAAGATAAAGGAATAGCGTGCACGATGGAAGCAAAGCTTTGTCCAGATGGTTCTTATGTTGCGAGAACACTGCCCGATTGCGAGTTTGCAAAATGCCCGGAAATTGTCGGCATTGCTGATAAGATTGTTATTAATTCTCCTAAGCCGGATGAATTTATTTCCAGCCCGGTAACTGTTTCAGGAAAGGCCAGAGGATTCTGGTTTTTTGAAGCAAGTTTTCCAGCAGCAGTTTATGACAGCAATGATAAACAATTAGGCATAGCGCCTGTTCAATTTGTTCCTCAAAATGAAAACGACACTTGGATGACAGAAAATTTTATAAATTTCAAGGGAGAAATAATTTTTTCTAAGCCAACAATAGATACGGGCTACATCCTTTTTAAAAAAGACAATCCATCCGGCCTCCCAGAACTTGATGAGTCTTTCAAACTGCCCGTAAGATTTATTCTTGAATCAAAACTCTAAAACTTTTTGCAAATTTAAATAATCGTGGTATTATTGGATTATATGAAAGAATATTTATCTTTAAGCCCAGATAAAAGACAGGGGATTACGGAAAAAATTAAGACAATCCTCTTTGGAGAAAAAGAGATTGTTTTCGCGTTTATATTTGGTTCTTTTTTGGATGCTCCTTCTTTTAGAGATATCGACATAGGCATTTATTTGGACAACATGAAAGAAGATGAAATTTTTGATTATGAACTGAAAATATCTAAAAATATCGCAGATGAATGCAGTTTGCCATTTGATATTTTTGAAGTTAAGATTTTAAACTTTGCGTCAATATCTTTTTTAAATAATATTTTTAGCCGAGGCCAATTGATTTTTTCTAAAAACCATCAGTTATTATCAGATATGATAGAAAATACATCCTTAGATACCATTGCTAATGAATACGTTGCTTCCCAATCTTTAAAAGAATTAGTGCCAGACAGTATTCAAGAAAAGATTTGAATGATTTTAATGATTTCATGAAAGCAGTAGATAAATTTCTTTGATTTATGAAAGCACAAAAACAATCAGGCCTTGCGCCAATAGCAATAAT
>JAHJXC010000069.1 GCA_018827845.1 Patescibacteria group bacterium | reverse complement strand
TAATCTACAAATTGCGAATATTTGCAATTCGCATTATTGGCATTACATTCGCATATTGGCATCATTTTTAATCTTTATTGACCTTTTAATTTATCTAATTCTTCTAATTGCTTATTGGCTTCTTCCTGATTTGAAAGACTGGGGCTTGAGCGAAGTTTATCTAATTCTTGGACTTGCTGGTTTAATTCTTCTTCTGTTGGATTAAGTTTGTCCGGATTTCTCAAAGTATTAAGTTCTTCCATCTGTTTCTGGACTATTTCCTCCTGTGAAAGCTGAGACGGGGTTTTTTCATAGAAAAACAAGAGCCAGACAGCTATAGCGAATGCTATCACAACTGCCAAAATAACCAATAATTTCCTCTTGTCCATTAATTTTATTATATAGCATTGCAAAAGAACTCCCTATTGCAGATGTGGATAAGTTTGGAGATCGGGTCTCCAAACATGATATACTATTCTTAAATTATGCAAAAACCAAAATTTGTAGAAAATCAAATATATCACGTTTATAATCGGGGCGTGGAAAAGAGGAGTATATTTTTAGAAAATAACGACTATCTTAGGTTTATCCACGATTTATTTGAATTCAATGATGTATCACCAGCCCTTGAATCAAATATAAGATTTTCGCATCGAAATCCTTCCAGCGTCAATTCGTTGCGCTTGGAGCAATGTTTGGAGATCGGGTCTCCAAACAAACCAAACAAAAGGAAATTTTTAGTGGAAATTTTAATCTTTGTTTTAATGCCCAATCATTATCACTTGCTTTTGAGGCAAAAAAAAGAAAATGGAATTATAAAATTTATGCAAAAATTAGGAGTTGGCTACAGTATGTATTTTAATCAAAAATATGAAAGAGTGGGGCCGTTGTTTCAAGGAAGATTTAAGGCAGTTCTTGTTAATAATGAAAGCCATTTTATCCATCTTCCTTATTATATTCATACTAACCCATTAGATCTGAAATTTCCGGAATGGAAAAGTAAAAGCCTAAAAAATTATAAAGAGGCAATCAAATTTTTAGAAAATTATCGCTGGAGTAGTTTTCCGGATTATATTGGCAAGAAAAATTTTCCTTCAGTTTCTCAACGAGAGTTTCTGTTAGAATTTTTTGGAGGGCCAGAACAATACAAAAAAGATACCATAGAATGGCTTAAGGAAATGGACTTAGAAAAGATAAAAGATATAATCTTGGAATAAAGAGAATGTTTGGAGATCGGATCTCCAAACAATTTGCAAATTTTTTATATATTTGTTATAATGCTTCTTATGAAAAAAGATATTCATCCAAAATACTTTCCAAAAGCAACAATCAAATGCGCTTGCGGGAATAAAATTACAGTTGGTTCTACTGAAGAGAAAATGGAGGTGGAAATATGCAGCAGCTGCCATCCTTTTTACACTGGCAAGGAAAAACTGATTGATACAGCCGGCAGAGTGGAAAAATTCAAGGCTCGCAGAGCCAAATCCCAAGTATCAAAATCAAAGAAAAAATAGATGTCAGGAATAAACACTATAATTTTAGAAATTCGCGCTGGAGCAGGAGGCAAAGAAGCTTCCTTTTTTGCCGCTGATTTGGCCCAAATGTATTCAAAGTATGCTGAACAACAAGGATGGAAAGTTTCCATGCTTGATGAATCAAGAGACGAGCTCAATGGCTACAAAGAGGTGGTTTTTGAAATTGGCGGACTGGGTGTTTATGAAAAATTAAAAAACGAAAGCGGAGTGCACAGAGTCCAAAGAATACCAACAACAGAAAAATCAGGACGGGTTCACACTTCCACTGCTTCTGTGGCAGTTCTGCCGGAAATCCCGGAAGAAAAAGTTGAAATCAAGCCGGACGAACTTGAAATTACTTTTACGCGCGCTGGCGGGCCAGGAGGCCAGAATGTAAATAAAGTTGAAACAGCGGTCAGAATTCTGCACAAACCAACAGGAATTATCGCGGCCTGCCAGAGCGAGCGCTCCCAGCAAAGAAACCGCGAAAAGGCCTTGAAAATTCTTCAGGCTAAATTATCTGAATTTAAGAGAGAAAAAGAACACGGCCAGATAGCTGATGAACGAAGGCAGCAAATAGGAACTCAGGACCGGTCAGAAAAAATCAGAACCTATAATTTTCTGCAGGACAGGATCACAGACCATAGAATAAAAAAATCATGGCACAATATTGAGAAAGTAATGAAGGGAGGCCTTGACCCGATTATAAAAAAATTCTCCCAATTATCTTGAAATAATATCTATTTGGCTTTGATACTTGGCAGCCAACTCCATCACATCATCTCCGTAAAAGCTATAAGCTGGTTTTGCCCAATTTGAGCCAGCCAGATATTTTAATGCAGCCCTGCGCTCAGCAGTATAGCCGCCCTCTGCCGCCCCATTATCTTTTAATAAAAGGGCTGAAGCCACAAAAGCATCTTTTGGATCCCAAGGATTAGGCGGATTATTGCCGGTAATATTGGAAACTAAACCTTTGTATAGTTGCCAAGTGGTTGGCATAAATTGCGCTGGGCCCATGGCTCCTCCGCAATATCCGTACCAAGCTTTGCAAGAAACAGGCATTTGATCAGGATCAAGGCCCAGTTCGTTTGTTACTTCAACAAAAGCTGTTCTTTGTTTTGCGCAATTGGAATGAGCAAGGGATGTCTTCCAGGTGCAGCTGCCTACATTTTCTCCCAGGTTTGATTCTTCAGCAATAACTCCTAATAAAAATGCCGGCCTTACTCCAGTGGCGCGCCAGGCCAAATTTGCGTACTCCACCGCCTTTTCAAAGGGAATGGCCTTGGTTCCGGTAAGCATAAACAACTCGCCTCTGATCTTGGAAGCGTCTTTTTGTCTGGCTGATAAAATCTCCTGGTATTTTTTCTCCTCACCCTTGGTTATCTGCAGAATTCCTTTCTTTTCTTTTTCATTCTCTTCTAATCTTTTCTTTTCCAGTTCTTGCATTGTTTTTAACTGGAGCTCCTCTGCCTTTTTTTCTTCCAGGGTGTCTTTTTCTTTTTGGGTCACATCTTTTGAAACCTTGATTTCTTTAAATGAATTCTGAATATTTCTGTAAATGGATTCAAAAGAATCAGCCTCAACAAAAAAATCGGACAATTTTTCATATCCGAGCACAAGTTCAATTAATGACGTGGCATCAAGTTCATCAGCTTTCCTTATTAATTCCGCCAAAGAAGACTTTTCTCTGTCTGTTTTTTCTACAAGAAATCCTATGTAAGTGGTTTTTTCTTTAATGTTCGTATTTAATTGCGATATTCTTATGTCACGGGCTTTTATTTCCAGGCGCGCCTTATCAATTTTTGCAGTAAGAATAGCGACATCCCTTTCCAAAGTTGTTGACTCTCTCTGCTTTTCCTGGATAACATTCCGATAAGATTCTATCTGGTTTTCAAGTTGCTTTAGTTCATTTTCTAATTGAGCGCGCCTTTCTGCCACAGCAGCAGGATCAATTTCTTCAGCAAAAAGAAACTGGCCAGCGATAAAAAAAGAGATTATAAAAATTGCTAAAAATAATTGTTTCATAAATAGAAAATTATTTCTTTTCTTCCTTCCCTTCTGTTTTTTCTTCTTCCTCTTCTACTTCTTCTTTCTTGCCCTTCTTTTCAACTTCAATATCTTCAATTTTCATTTCTTTGACTTCCTCTTCTTCTGGCCTTGGCTCTTCAACTAATGCTATGGTCTCGTCTTTCTTGACCGACAGTTTTATGCCTGCTGGCAATTTAATGTCAGCAACAGTAATTCTATCCTCAAATGTATTCAGATTGGAGATATCAACCTTAATTTCTGGCGGCAAATCTTTTGGCAATGCCTCAACTTCAATCTCGTGCATCACTTTTACCAATGCTCCGCCCAGTTCTTTTACAGCAGGCGCAATGCCTTCAAACTCAATAGGCACCATGGCTTTAATTGGCTTATCCATCTCCACTTTGTAAAAATCCGCATGAATGGGCTCTTCGCTCACTGGATCCATTGCCACATCTTTTATTATAACATTAAGAGGATTTTTGGATCCCTCCTGGCTGAGTTCTATTATTGTGGATTCTCCGGCCTCATTCCATGTTTTTTTGAATTCTTTCAATGGCACAAAAATGGAAACTGATTTATCTTTTCTTCCATATACAATAGCCGGGAGTTTGCCTTCCTTTCTGGAAAATTTAAGTTTTTTGCCGAAAATTTCTCTTTTTTCAGCATTCAATTTCAGAGTCATAATGAAATAATATTACATTATTCAACCAATTTTTACAACCACCTGGCAGGCACTTGGCGGTTTCACCGCCAAGTGAATCACTCTAACAAAAGTTTTTCCATTTCTTTTCTTTCGCAAATTAAATCCAAAGAACTTTCTGCAAATTGTTTATATTCCGAAGAATTTTTGAATTGCCCTAAAATAATATCCTTTTTGCAAAAATTCTTATTTGTTATGCCTAAATATTCTTCCCAACTAGACTTGGCGGTTAAATCGCCAAGTCTATGTATTCTGTTATTTAAATTGATATAAACACTAAGATGCAAAAGATATTCATTTGAATTTATATGAATTGATTTAAATGTACCTTGAAATAAAGAACCGTTGCGTCCATATTTATTATTGAAATACCAGGTATAACCACCGATTCTTTTCATAAATTCACTTATGCCATTATCTGTCACTTGTTCTAAGATAAAATGATAATGATTTTTATTTAAACAAAAGGCAATAAAATTTACTAATGGCTTATTCTTTTTATTCTTAGCAATTGGATCATTAAATGATTTTTCAAAAAGACTGCCAATCGGTTCAACAGTATTAAACTCTCTCATACTTT
>JAHJXC010000068.1 GCA_018827845.1 Patescibacteria group bacterium | reverse complement strand
CGTTCTGAAAAAGAAATAAATAAAGAAAAGCCAGATATTGAAAAGATTAAAGATTACCAGAAAACAATCAGATTAGAAGTTCAAAAACTGGAAAGAACCATAAAAAATATCACAGTTTTTTCTGCTCCCATTAAGCTCAACATAGAACGACACAACTTAAATGAATTTTTAAGAATGGAATTCAAAAAGCTTGTTGAAGTAAACAGAGTGAATAATAATTCTTGCTGCAAGTGCAGATTCAAGGCGGATGGAAGACTGGAGAGCAAAACAATAGTTTTTGACAGAGATAAAATATTTATATGCATTCAGGATCTAATAAGAAATGCCTTAGAAGCAAAAGCCAGCCGCATAATCGTAAAAACAAAACTGAAACCCAAAAAGAAAAGTGTGAATATCTTTTTTCAAAACGACGGCACTAAAATTGATCCTACGATTGCAGAAGAAATTTTTATGCCTTTTGTTACAACCAAAACAGATGGCACTGGATTGGGCCTTACCAATATAAGGTCTATCATAGATGCGCACGGAGGCAGTATACAGCTTGAAAATCACCCTTATTTAACCACATTTAAAATATCACTTCCTTATTAGAAGACAGGAAGCCTTTGTAATAAACAACAAGGGCTTTTTTATTTGCAAGGGTTGGTTTTTCTTGGTATTATATAGTTATATGCAAACTTTTAAAAAAATCGATTTATTATTAGCTGTTATAATAGGAGAAATAGCAGCATGGCTGCTAATAATTTTAGGCAAGGTGATAATTAGTCCGGATGCTTATGAAAAATTTTCCGGCCTGATTAAACTACTGCCCATTATTTTTCCTGTAATTTGCGTTGCCTTTTTCTACGTTGCATTTTTGGTCAGCAAAAAAATCGCGATTGTCTATCAGATTGCCAAATTTGTTCTGGTCGGCGGATTGAATACCTTGGTGGACTGGGGGATACTTGCATTTTTGATTTTTTTCTTCAGGAAATTCCTGATAATTGATTCTGAAACTGTTCTATTAACAATATTTTCTGTAGCAATATTGTATTATTCTTTGTACAAATCCATCTCTTTTATTATAGCCACATTAAACAGTTATGTTTGGAACAAACTCTGGACATTTAAGAGGCAGGCGACAGAATCTGTCGGCAAAGAGTTTGCGCAGTTTATTATTGTGAGCGTCATCGGATTTTTGATTAATGTGGGAATAGCTTCCGGGATTTTTAAATTCATTGTGCCAGTTGGCGGTTTAAATTCCGACCAATGGGCCATTGCGGCTGCAGTGGCAGCCACCGCCATTTCCATGATCTGGAATTTCCTCGGCTACAAATTCATCGTCTTTGATGTTAAAATGAAAAACGATGAGCAAATTGGCGCTGTATAGAAAATATCGGCCGCAGAGTTTTGACGAAGTCCTGGGCCAGGATCATATTGTGACTATTTTGAAGAATGCTGTTAAACTCGGCAGAGTTTCTCATGCCTATCTTTTTGCCGGCACGCGCGGCACTGGCAAAACCAGCGTAGCCAGGATTTTGGCAAAAGAAATCAGATGTGCGGACGTTGATTTAATTGAAATTGATGCTGCCTCATCCCGAGGGATAGATGAAATCCGCGCTTTGCGCGAAGCAGTTAATTTTACCCCGCTAAGCGGGGAGGTGAAAGTTTATATTATTGACGAAGTTCACATGCTCACCAAAGAAGCCTTTAATGCCCTTCTTAAAACTCTGGAAGAACCCCCATCCCATGTTGTTTTTATCCTTGCCACCACTGAACTGGAAAAAGTGCCGGAAACTATTGTTTCCCGGTGCCAGAATTTTTCTTTTCATAAAATTCCCGAAAATATTTTAAGACAGGCTGTAATTTCTATTGCTAAAAAAGAAGGATTCGGCCTTGATGAAGAGACATCAAGTTTGATTGCTCTTTCTGCTGAAGGTTCTTTCAGAGATGCCTTGGGCCTGCTTGACCAGATTTCCTCTTTGGGAGACAAGAACAAGGACCCCGAAAAATCTCGCGAGCGAGATAACGGGGCAGGCAAAAAAATAACCGGCCAGGAAGCAAGAGAATTTCTTTCTGTTCCCAGCCGGGAAATGGTGGAAAATTTTATCTTGTCTTTGATAAAAAAAGATGCTGAGAAAGGAATGGAAGTAATCCAAAAAACAGTTGAACAAAATATGGACATGCGGATATTTTTGAAATTAATTCTACGCAATGTGCGCGCCATGCTCCTTTTGCGCCTTGCTCCCAGCATAAAAGATAAGTTAAAAGAGATGATGAGCGAACGGGAATTCGGGTTTTTAGAAAAAAACAAAGATTTGTCGGAAGCGGGCGAATTGGAAATAATTTTGAGAATTCTCCTTGACGCCTATGAGACCCGGCAAAGTTCTTATCTTCCCCAGCTTTCATTAGAACTCGCATTTGTTAAAATAATAAGCAGGAAATCATGAAAGATATTCATATAACCATTGATGATATAAAAATAATTTATACAGTTGCCGCTATATTTTTAACCTTGCTTCTTGTTTTGATTATTTCTCTTTTCAGAAGCCATAAATTTAAAAAAGAGAATAGCCGGCTTAATTCAGAAAATATCCGTTTGCTTGAGGACAATAAAACAATTAAGGAAGTGGAGACAATGAAGTCAGAATTTATCACTACTGTTGCTCACCAGATCAGGACTCCTTTGACAAGAATAAAATGGGCGATCCAGACTGTTTTGAATGGCGAGACCGGCAAAATTACTGCAGAACAAAAGGATATACTAACAACAGGCTATGAGGCAAATGAGAAAATGGTGGATATTGTCAACAATCTTACGGAATCAGCAAAGACAGAGGCCACTTATTTCGGCTATAATTTTCAGGATTTGTTTCTTGAACCGGTGGTGGCAAAGGCGGTCAATGATTTTACTCCTGTGGCAAATCATAAAAAAATTACACTTGAATTTTTAACATCGCAAAAAAATCTTCCTGCCATGAGAATGGATCCTGAAAAAATTTCTTTGGCAATAGGAAACCTTCTGGACAATGCCTTAAGTTATACGCCGGAGAACGGAAAAATCACCGTGCTTTTGGAAAATTTCGGGGATTGTGCTAGGGTTTCAGTCAAGGATACGGGTATAGGAATTCCTCAGGATTCCATTGATAAACTCTTCACCCGTTTCTTCAGAGCCAAGAATGCAGTTAGCGTAAAAACTGAAGGAAGCGGCCTCGGGCTTTATATTGTAAAAAATATTATTATGATGCACGGCGGCGAGGTCTGGGCGGAGTCAAAAGAAGGAGAAGGAACCACTTTCTTTTTCACTATTCCGTTTTTGGGCGAAAGCCCGGGCAGAAACATAGAGGAATTCGTGAAAGAAATATAATACTTGTGGTGAGTTTATTGAATCATTGCGGGATCGTCTAAAGGTAGGACATGGGCTGGAGCATGTCCCGCTTAAAACTGGGGAGTCGTCTAATGGTAGGACACATCCCTTTGAAGGATGGTATCGGGGTTCGAATCCCTGCTCCCCAGTTTTGCGCGGGAAAGCCCAGTTTTTCGGAAATTGATTCCGGCTTTTTCATTTATCATTGAGAAATTTCCCAAAATAGGGGATAATGAAAGTAAGTAATTAATTACGTAATTAAATAAGTAATTCTATTTTTTGAAAAGTGTGTAGTGTGTAGCACTCGGTGCTACACATGGCAGGTGGTAAAATAAGTTTATGAAGATCAATAACATTTTTAAACTCATTATCGCCATTGTCGTTTCCGAGCTTGCCGGGGTTGTCGGTTCGGTGTTTACTGTTTCGGCAATTCCAACCTGGTATGCCGGGCTTGTGAAGCCAACACTGAATCCTCCGAGCTGGTTATTTGGCCCTGTGTGGATAACGCTATATTTTCTTATGGGTATCGCCGCATTTCTGGTATGGAGGAAAGGGTTTGAGCGGAGGGATGTAAAGATGGCACTCGGCATTTTTGGCGTTCAGCTTTTCTTGAACGCGATTTGGTCAATTATCTTTTTCGGCTTGCACAATCCATTCTGGGCTTTTATTGAGATTATTGTTTTGTGGCTTGCAATTGTCTGGACAATCGTTGTCTTTTATAGAATTTCAAAGCCGGCGGCTTATTTGCTTTTGCCGTATATCCTTTGGGTAAGTTTTGCGGGTTACCTTAACTATTCAATCTGGATGATTAATTAGAGATTATTTTTTTGGCGAATGAATTTTATATAGCCCAAAACAAGCGCGATTATAAGGCCGATAGCCGCAATTAAAAATCTAAACTGAGAATTATCACTCATAAGTCCCCGAATAATAGCATACATAGTGGTTAAAACTCCGCCCAAGAGAATTCCGTCGGCAATCATTTTGATTTTAGACAGAAGCGTCAAACTGGAAATCAGAATGATAATGGCAGCAATCAATGAGATAATGGAGACATTTCGATTGTAGGGCATAGACTCTTCCTGAAATTTATTCTGGTCTTGATTGAATTCTTTCCTTAATGCTTTTTGCTCTGCGGTTTCTTCGCACCCCTGCCTTACTGCATCCAGCTCAGCTGGGTATTGCGGAGCTTTGGGGCCCGGATAAAAACTATCAATGCCTAATCCAACAAAAAGAGCGATAAGCAGGGCTAAAAACATTGTATATATAAGTCTTATTATCATAAGGTTTATTATACACACCTGGATATTCAAGGGCAAGAAGGCCTGTTAATAAGTTATTATCATTTGCGCGTTATATTTCTTTTTGTTAAACTAATATAAATATGGAGCAATTGGAACAAAAAATTGAGGCGCTGGAAAAGAAAATAGACGGACTTCAACGCTCAATAGACAAGATAAAGAAAATATTTCTTTGGATATTGATAATAACTGTTATATTGTTCGTCCTCCCGCTCATCGGCCTGATATTTGCGATTCCCAGTTTCTTAAATATTTATAGCGGAGCTGGGCTGGGACTATGATTAAATGCCGTAGGTGAGATTGGCAAAGAAAAGAAAGAAAACAATTATTATTATGGCAAAAAGCGAGACAATGACTCGCTTTTTGTTTTTTGATATTGTTAGTTTTTCAAGTAGATAAGCAAATAAATAAGCAAACAGAATAATAGAAAATATTAAAGCAAGAAAATAACTGTACATAAAGAGAGGCCGGTTAATGGGCACGAATGGCAGAAAATTAGCCAGCCAGCCGGCTATTAAAAATAAGGGAATGAACAAAGAGAAATCTTTCGGCCTTCTAAAAATTAATTTTATCAAAATCATCAACACTCCGATGATTATTGATGCTGTTCCTAAATACCAGACCGCAGTATTTCCTTTCAGCCAGATTTCCTGTTTGTGCTCCGGGTCTATTGGTGTTTCTTGCCAATAGAAAACCGGCTTTTTATTAAACGGCCACTGAGACCATTTGCTTTGATAGGGGTGCTGGGTTGCGATGCTTTTGTTGTATTTGAACATTTTTTCATTAAGTTCATAAAATTTCTGGACAAATGGTTTTTCCCTGAAGCCCGGCGATAAAAAAGCATCTCCTGGCCCGGGTTTTGTAAGCAAAGCGAAGTGGATTGAGAATATTACAACATACAAGATAAATGAAACTAGATAAACTGTAATTAATTTTATAGCGAATTCTCTCCAGTTTCTGTTTTTATATAATTGGTATAAGGCAAGAAGGCCGATCATAAAAATCATTGAGAGCCCTGTCCATTTTACGGAATAACTCGCGCCCAAAGACAGGCCTGATAAAATTATAAACAGCCATTTTCTTGTCCTGAGCTTGTCGAAGGATTTGTCTTCTTGGATTAGAAATAAATAAAGCGCAAGAAAACCGAAGAACAAAAGAAAAATATCAAGCAGGGCAATCCGCGACTGGACAATAATGGCGTTGTCAAACAAAACCATTAGGCCAGAAACAAAAGCCGCTGTTTTAAAACCAGTCAGGCGCAGTGTGAATAAGTAAATAAGCAAAATAAAAAGCACGCTGAACAATGCGGGAAGAAATCGAAGTTTATACAAATCATCCGGATTATAATCCTGGCCTATTTTGGAAAAATCCTGCTGGCTGATTTGGGCGTTTCTGAATTTTGCCCACCCGGCAATCAGAAGTTTAGCCAAGGGCGGATGGATATCAAAATAGTTTTCATGGGTAAAATAGGAGCGGACGAATTTGCCGAAATGAACCTCGTCAAAAACCACCTCTGCTGGCTGGTTAAAGTTATAAAATCTTGTTAAAAAAGCAGAAAACAAAATTATCAAAACTATGAAAATTTTAAATTTCTTTTTCATATTTCTTTTGCTTTTTCGCGGGCTGTTAAAATTTCTTCAGCAGTTAATTTGTTTCCAGTAGAACCTTGAGACATAAGACGGGTTTTGTTTTGGGTGTGGCCCAAGCCGAGGATATGGCCAATTTCGTGCGCTAAAACTCTGAAATCATAAGATGAAGTATATTCAGCCACAATCAAGCTTTTAGTGCCAAGAAAAGCAATTCCATTCAATCCGCCAAGCAGTTTTGTCAGAAAAACATTAATGCTATCCAGATCATATTCTTCAACATTTTTTATAAATAAGCCTGGATCATTAAAAAATATTTCTTGTTTTTCATTATTTAATTCAATGCCAGTGATTTTTTTGATTTCAAATTTTACATTGGCTTGTGCCCAGATATTGGAGGCATTCTGCACAAGATTCTCAATGTCTTTTTTTTCTCTTTGCGTGGTCCAAGGATTTTCTCCAGAAACCACAAAGATAGAAAGGGGAACAATAATGGTTTCAGCATCTGATAAATCGGCCAATTTTTTCTGCTCCATATCAGATGAAGTTTTATGAAGAAGTAGATATTGATAAATGCCGGAAATATATAAAAACCCCATAAGTACAGCCAAAGCCACTAAGGCCTTAATAATCCTAAAAATCTTATCTTTCAGAGTTGGCTCGTAATATTCTAATTCTTCTTTATCCCCAGTCATCTGTTAAATTATAGCAAAAAATATGGTAGAATATTAATAATTATGGACAAAGAACATAAAATTTCTAACGGGGTGGAAATAAATAATGATAAACTTAAAGATTTATTGGTTCCTCCGGGGCATATTAGCGAAAGCGATTTTGATAATGCTGTTCAGGAAGCTGAAATAAAAAAGATCCCTTTAACCTCAGTTTTAGTGGAAAAAGGGCTGATTTCTGACGAGCATTTGGGCAAGGCCATTGCTGACGCTTTTGATTATAATTTTATTGATTTAAAAAAAGCAAAAATTCCCAATGAATTACTGGATATTATTCCGGAAATTGTGGTCCGTTCTCAGCAGGCCGTGGCTTTTGAATTAAAGGGCAATGTTCTCAGGATTGCCACCACTCAGCCTGAAAATTACGAATTTTTTAAACTTCTAGAAAAAAAATCCGGTTATGAAATAGAAATTTACTACGCCACTGCTTTTGGCATTGAAGAGGCCTTGAAATATTATAAGAGCGATTTGGGCCTCAGGGTTAAAAAAATTATTGAGAAATTAGAAAAAAATTCCCAGGCCGAAGAAGAAATAGTTAATTTGGTTAATTTATTTTTAGAATACGCCCATGACAACAAGGCCTCTGATATTCATATCGAACCCCTGAATAATATTGTTTCTGTCAGGTTCAGGATTGACGGCGTTTTGCATGAAGTAGCCAATTATCCCATTTCCATTCATGAAAAAATAGTTTTCAGGATAAAAATCATGTCCAAATTGCGCACTGACGAACATGCGGCTAGCCAGGACGGCCGGTTTGATTATAAAGTCGGCAGCAATGTTTTTGATGTTCGCGTTTCTATTATGCCGGTAACTGACGGCGAAAATGTTGTTTTGCGGTTATTATCAGAACGCTCGCGCAGATTATCTTTGGAAGATCTGGGTTTATGGGAAGCTGATTTTAAAAAAGTAAAACGCGCTGCTTCCAAGCCATACGGCATGCTTTTAGCTGCAGGGCCGACTGGTTCGGGCAAAACCACCACTCTTTATGCTCTTTTGCAAATTTTAAACAAGCCGGAAGTGAATATTATGACTATTGAGGATCCGGTTGAATATGACGTGGAAAGAGTCCAGCAGACGCAGGTTAATGCTAAGAAAAATTTGAATTTTGCCACAGGCCTGCGTTCTATTGTCCGGCAGGACCCTGATATTATTATGGTGGGCGAAATCAGAGATAATGAGACAGCTGATATTGCTATTAATGCGGCCATGACCGGCCATTTGCTTTTATCAACATTGCATGCCAATGATGCTGCCACTGCTTTTCCACGCCTTATTGAAATGGGCATAGAGCCGTTTTTAGTGGCTTCTTCTGTTAATGTCATTATTGCCCAGCGCTTGGTTAGAAAAATCTGCGAGCAATGCCGGAAGAGTTATTTTTTGAGTAAAGAGGAGTTGAAAATGATTAAATCAGAGCCGCAGCTTTTAAATATTATCCAAAAAGTAAGCGGAGAAAAAGACATTTCTAAAATCAGATTTTTTAAAGGAGGAGGGTGCAAGGTTTGCAATAATGTGGGTTATAGCGGCAGAACCGGTATTTTTGAAGTTATGGAAGTGAACGATGATGTCCGGCCGCTCATTGTCCAGAAGACCTCCTCGGATATTATTGAAAAAAAGGCAGGAGAAACAGGCATGACTTCCATGCTTTATGACGGAATTATGAAGGTTTTTCAGGGGGTGACGACATTGGACGAAGTTATCAGAGTCACAAAAAGCTAGATCTCTGCTATAATGAAAATATGGCTAAATTATCAGATCCTATTTCTGTTATTGCCCATCAATTAAAAAACCCCATTGCTATTGTTAGGGAATATCTTGAAATTTTGAAATCAGAAGGCATGGGCCAATTAAATGCTAAGCAATTAGATTATCTTAATGATGCTGTTAAGAATATTGACCAGATGAAAGAAATTATTTCTGATCTTCTTGATGTTTCAAAAGTGGAAGGCGGAGTGTATAAAATAAAAAAAGCGCCGACAGATCTAATTAAAATAACAGAACAAATTATTGAAGAATTCAAAATTTTAGCAAAGTCATTTAATTGCGAGATCGTTTTTGAAAAATCGGACAAATTGCCGCTGGCACTCACTGATTCCGAGAAAATCCGCGAAGTTATTGAGAATCTTATTTTTAATGCTCTCCGTTACAAGAATGTCGGAGCAGGCAGGATAGAAATTAAGATACATAAAAAAGAAAATAATGTGATTTTCAGCTGCAAAGACAGGGGCGTCGGCATTCCTAACAGTGATTCAAAAAAGATTTTTTCCAAGTTTTTCAGAACTTCCAAGGCCCTGCAGATTGACCCGACTGGCACTGGACTGGGGCTTTATATTAATAAGGCGATTGTCAAGATGAGCGGAGGGAGAATTTGGTTTAAAAATAATAAAGACAAGGGCGCAACTTTTTATTTTTCTTTGCCTATTGCAAAATGAGCGATTCCAATAAAAAATTTAAAATCTTAATGATAGACGACGATATGTTTTTCCGGAAGATTTACCGGGACCAATTAACAAAAGCCGGTTTTGATTTTTCCGAAGCCATCAACGGCATAGAAGGCATGCATAAAGTTGAAACTGAAAAGCCGGATTTAATCCTTCTTGACTTGATGCTGCCCAGAAAAAACGGCTTTGAGGTTTTAAAAGAAATTAAAGAAAAAAACGAAACCAGAAAAATTCCGATTATTATTCTTTCCAATCTTGGCCAGGAAGCTGATATCAAAGAAGGTATGTCTTTAGGCGCTGACACCTATCTGGTAAAAGGGGAAACAAAATTATCAGAAGTCATAGAAATTATTAATAAAGCATTGGCTAAAAAATAATTATGCTTAAATCTGTATCAGCACGGCAAATCATAGATTTTTCTAAAAATTTATCCGTGATGCTTAAAAGCGGCATCACCATAGACGAAGCCCTGGGCTTGCTTATTGACCAGTCTAAATCAAGAAAATTCAGGAATATTGTCCAGCAAGTAAAAAAGGATGTGGAAATGGGCACTTCTTTGGGCAATGCCTTTGGCAAACACGAGGATGTTTTCGGCAGAATCTTTTTGGTTTTCTTGAGAGCAGGAGAAAAAAGCGGAACCATGGAAACAAATCTTACTTTTCTGGCTGACTGGATGGAGAGAAACAATGATTTAAAAAGAGATGTCAATGCTGCCACTCTTTATCCAAAAATTGTCTTAACAGCCACTTTTTTGCTGGGCGGCGGTCTGGCTGTTTTTATTTTACCTAGACTGAGCGTGCTTTTCAGCCAGCTTGATATTCAACTGCCTATTTTTACAAGAATTCTTCTTGCTATTTCGTTGTTTGTCCAGCAATACTGGCTGGTTGTCTTGCTGGCAATCATTGCCTTGATTCTGGCTTTTATTTTTATCAATAAATTAAAGCCGGTCAGGAGAATTTTTCATTGGCTTTATCTCAGGATGCCGTTTGTGGGAGAAATGCTGGTTGATTATCAGCTGGCTTTATTGTCCCAGCTTTTTCATATTTTATTGAAAAGCGGACTTTCTATTAATGAATCTTTAGAGATTGCCTCTGAAGCGCCTAATAATATTCTTTATCAAGAATCAGTAGAAAACAGCAGAAAAAGAGTTATTAAGGGCACGGCTTTTTCCAAGGCCCTGCAGGATTATCCGGAATTATATCCTAAAAATATGTTGAGTATAATTATTACTGGCGAAAAAAGCGGCACCTTGGAAGATTCTTTTTCTTATTTAGCGGAATTTTATTCCAAAGAAGTGAATATCAAAACAAAAAAACTTCCTACTGTTATAGAGCCAGCTCTGCTTATTATTATAGGGCTGATTCTGGGTTTTGTGGCTATTTCTATTATTATGCCCATTTATCAAATCACCAGGGGATTTGGACAATAGAGAAATATGTCACACGGCTTCACTTTAATAGAATTATTAATTGTTATAGCTTTGGGGATTATTATAGTTGCAATCACAGTTCCTATTGGATTAAATTTTTATAATAATCAAATATTAGATGAAGCAAGCAAAGATATTTTAAGCACCTTAAGAAAAGCGCAGAGTTATTCTATGTTTCAAAAGAATAACAGCGCTTTTGGAATAAAATTTTTGAGTGATTCCTATGTTTTATTCCAAGGAGTTTCTTATGGCGCGCGAACCCAAAGCCAAGATGAGATTTTTAATCTAGCGTCAGGCATCAGCACCAGCGGTGTTAATGAAATAGTTTTTAGCAGAATTGCTGGCACTACCACAGCATCCACTCTTACTATTCGTTCTGGAAATAATAATCAAGTCATCAGCATAAATACATATGGTAAAGCTGAAATACAATAAGGGACAGAGTTTAGTAGAGGTGTTAATTGCTCTTGCCATTTTTATTGTTGCTATTGCCACTATCGGATTTTTGGTTTTAGATGCAGGATTTGCCTCTAGGCAGGGAATGGAAAGGACTAAGGCGGTTTTGCTTGCCAAAGAAGGATTAGAAGCAGCGCGTTCCATACGAGATAACAGCTTTAGTGATTTAACTGCTGGCATGCACGGTTTGGCGCTTTCGGGCAACCATTGGATATTTTCTGGCACTTCAGATACCCAGGATCAATATACGCGCTCAGTCACGATTTCTAATATTGATACTTATACTAAAAAAATTGTTTGCACTGTAGATTGGCAATTTGCTTCTAATCGCACAGGCCAAGTAGAACTAGCCACTTATCTGACAGATTGGGGCCGATATACAGCTATTATTAGTACTTGCGCTGAATACTGCCAATCACTGACATACACTAGTGGCATTTGCAGGCAAAATGCCAAGCAGTGCACCAAGAATGGTGAAATTAATGAATCTGGCGGCAATGCTTATTGCACTGCACCAACTAATTCTTGTTGTTGCGCCCCGTAAATATTATGAAGCACGGTTTTACATTAATAGAATTTTTAATATATATCGGGATTGTGGGATTAGTTTTAATAACGGCTGGAGCTATTGCTTTAAATATTTTATTTGATAAAGCTAAACTTACTGCGATTGAAGAGGTAAGCCAAAACACACGATTTACTATGGAGAAGATTGCGAATACTGTTCGGAATGCCCAAGCAATTAATAGCCCAGCAATAAGCGCGTCAGCTCCTGCGCTGTCTTTGCAAATGGCAGATTCAGGTAAAAACCCCACAGTATTTGATCTGTCTGGCGGAGCCGTTAGAATTAAAGAGGGCGCAGGTTCGGCAGTTAATCTAACATCAAGCAAAATAACCGTCACTAATCTTCAATTTTCAAATATTTCTTACGCGAGTACACCTGGCACAATAAGAATCCAAATTACTGTCAAGTCCATCAATCCAGGAAACAGACAGGAATATAATTTTGAAAAGATATTCTATACCACAGCCAATATAAGAAAAAAATAAAATGAATAAAGGATACATAGCTTTAATATCAATATTAATAATCAGTGCCTTAATGCTGACAATAAGTATAGGGCTTTCCTTGCGTTCCATAGGAGAAACAAAAATGGCTTTAGCTGAGCAACTATCAAGCAGGGCCCTAGCTCTAGCTGATGCTTGCGCAGAACACGCTTTAGAGAAACTTAAAGAGGACTTAAATTATTCTGGAAATGAGACTATAATAATAGATGGGAATAATCCTTGTGATGTCTTGGCTACAGAAGGCAGTGATAATAACAATAGAATTGTAAAAACACAAGCCACCAGCTCTGGTTATGTTAGAAAAATCAAGATATATATAGCAGTAGTAAATCCTGAAATGCAGTTCAATTATTGGAATGAAGTGGCAGATTTTTAATCAAAAACTATGTTTTTAAGTTTTAAAAAACAACCCATAGCAGGTATAGATATAAGCGATTATTCCATTGAGTTTCTTTTGCTGGGAAAGAATAAAGAGATATTGGAATACAGCAGGCTAGAATTAGAAAAAGGGATAATTGAAAACGGCAAAATTCTTAATAAAGAAGCGTTAATAGAAAAACTAAAGAAAATTTTAAAAAGAAAGAATGTGAAAGTT
>JAHJXC010000067.1 GCA_018827845.1 Patescibacteria group bacterium | reverse complement strand
CCGCAAAACATCGCGGGGGTTTATTTTTTTATAGACAAAAAATGATTTTGGGATTAATATAATCAATAATGATTAGAAGAAAACGCTCTGGGCTTGCGAAGTTTATAATTGTAGTTGTTTTTGTGCTTTTTATTATTGGCGCTTGCAGTACTGCAGCGCTTGCTTTTTGGATTGCCACCCTAAAAATTCCTGATTTTGGGTCTTTTGAGAGCCGAAAAGTAATTCAGTCAACAAAAATCTATGACCGCACTGAAAAGGTTTTGCTATGGGACGTCCATGAGGACATCCGGCGCACTGTGGTTACCTCAGAAAACATCTCCCGGCATATCAAAAATGCCACAGTGGCTATTGAAGACGATACTTTTTATCAGCACTATGGTGTTAATCTTAAGGGAATATTGCGCGCTTTTTTGGTAAATCTCGGCGCCGGCTCGGTCCAGCAAGGAGGCTCAACTATCTCCCAACAAGTTATAAAAAACACCCTTCTAACCAAAGAAAAAAGTTATGTAAGAAAAATCAAGGAACTGATTCTGGCCATTAAATTAGAGCAATCTCTTCCCAAGGACAAAATTTTAGAAATTTATCTAAATGAAATTTCTTACGGAGGGAGCAATTACGGCGCAGAAACTGCCAGCCAAAGTTATTTTGGTAAATCAGCCAACGAACTTAATCTGGCTGAATCTGCTTATTTGGCCGCCCTTCCCCAAGCTCCCACTTATTATTCGCCTTACGGCAACCATAAAGACGAGCTGGATGACCGCAAAAATTTAGTTTTAAGAAGAATGGTAGAACTTGGCTTTATAACTGAAGAGGAAGAAAAACAAGCACGGGAAACAAAGGTAACTTTCCTTCCCCAGCGCGAGCAATCGGTCCGCGCTCCGCATTTTTCTGTTTTCATCAGATCTTATCTTGAAAGTAAATACGGCAAAGACGCAGTGGAACAGGACGGGCTAAAAGTAATAACGACTCTTGATTATGATATGCAGCAAAAAGCCGAGGCCTTGGTAAAAAAATACGCGGGAGAAAATAAAGAAAAATTTAATGCTAATAATGCCGGGCTTGTGGCCATTGACCCGAAAACCGGCCAGATTATAACAATGGTCGGCTCAAAAGATTATTTTAATCAGGAAGATGAGGGAAATTTCAACATCACTCTGGCTCATCGCCAGCCCGGTTCTTCAATCAAGCCTTTTATCTATGCCACTGCTTTTAAAAAGGGCTATACTCCTAACACAGCTGTTTTTGATTTGCAGACAGAATTTAATTCTTCCTGCAATCCTGACGGCACTCCGGGTCCGAATGCCAAGCCAGAAGAATGCTATATGCCGAAAAATTATGATCAAATTTTCCGCGGACCAATCATTCTTAGAAACGCCCTTGCCCAGTCTGTTAATGTTCCGTCTGTAAAAACCCTTTATCTTGCTGGCATCAAAGATTCTTTGAACACCATCAAAGATATGGGAATTACTACCCTCACTGACCCTAATAGATACGGCCTGACTCTTGTTCTTGGTGGCGGAGAAGTTTCTCTTTTGGAACTCACCGGGGGCTACAGCGCTTTTGCCAATAATGGAATAAGGAATCCGATGACTGGAATATTGAAAATTGAAGACAGTAATGGCAATGTTTTGGAAGAATATCATGAAGCTCCGGCCCAGGCCTTGGATAAAAATATATCCTTGCTTGTTACTGATATTCTTTCTGATAATGACGCCCGCGCTCCGGCCTTTGGCGAAAGGTCTTATTTGTATTTTTCTGACAGGCAAGTGGCAGTAAAAACCGGAACCACCAATGATTACCGCGATGCCTGGGTGATTGGCTATACTCCTAATCTGGCCTGGGGCGTTTGGTGCGGGAATAACGATAATACGCCCATGGAAAAGAAAGTGGCAGGTTTTATAGCCGCTCCTTTATGGAGTGCCTTTTTTAATGAAATCTACCAGGATTTACCTAAAGAAGATTTTGAAAAACCCCAGCCCCAGCCGGAACCAAAACCTTTTCTTGCTGGAAACTGGCGCGGGGGGCAAACTTACAAGATTGATAAAATTTCTAAAAAACTGGCGACAGAATTTACTCCTTCTGAACTGATTGAAGAAAAACCGCTTGTCCAAATCCACTCTATTCTTTATTGGCTGAACAAAGATGATCCCTTGGGTCCGGCATTGGAAAATCCAAACAATGATCCTCAATTCAGATTGTGGGAAGAGCCAGTGCGCGCGTGGCTAGCGAGGCAAAACATTAGAGAGGAGACAATGGCAGACATTCCAAAAGAATACGACGACATCCACAAACCGGAGTATGCGCCAAAACTGAATATTATTTCTCCGATTAGCGGGACAATTTATAATCCGGTCAATCCAATAAACATAAACTTCACCCACCAAAGCAGATTTAATCTGGATCAGGTTGATTTCTTTTTTAACAACATTTACCTTGGCTCATCAAATAGCGAGCCGTTTAGTTTTACTTTTACCCCTGCCGGACTGGAGGTATGGGAAGATAATTCTAGCGTAAGAATAGTCGCCTATGATGAAGTAAGAAACAAAACAGAAACAACAATCCCCGTCCAATTTAAAACCTTAAATCCTTAGGAGCGCGGTTCCCGAGTTTTTTAGATAATTTTTCCAGAATTTTTTCTTTGTTTAAAAAAATCGCGTTTTTTAAAGAGGCGTTTTTTGTTTTTATAAAAAGTGTTGCGCCCCTGAAATCTATGTCTTCTGGCTTAAGGTCAATATCTAAAATACTCTTAATTATTAAGGCCGTTTGCTCTTTTAAAAAATCCTTTGGCGGCTTCAGGCTCTTAAATTTATTCAGATAATTTCCAACACTGCTCCAGGTCATTAAAAACATTATACTAAAAAAACCCCGCCCCTATAAGGGGCGGGGCTAAGAAATTATTTCTTCTTTCCTTTTTTCTTTTTTGCCATTTTAGTAAGAGAGTTTTCAATGAGGCCGACCAATGCCTCACTCTAACTGAGATAATTATCTCTTATCCAAAAAATTAAACAAGAGATTTTTTTGTTTTTGAATCAAATCTGTGGATAACTCCGACGCCCCAACTTTTTGTCGTGGGTCGGAGTCCGACCTTGCGTCGGACTTTACACTCCGCTCATGGGCATTGCTAGATACTGGAAAGAATTATCTTCAGTGCTTGTTATCACTAACGGCTTACCTTGGCCGGAAAAGCGAAGAATAATCTGCTGAGAAGGAATATGCTGAAGGCAGTCAAAAATATATCTGTGATTAAAACTCATTTTTATTTCTTCTCCTGTAACTTTTGCCGGGATATTGGAGGTATGCTCTCCTGCATCCGCGCTAGAGGTCTGGATTGTTATTAATCCGTCATCTCCTCCTATAATTATATTGAGTTCATTAAGTTTGCCGGAGAAGATGCCGGCTGTTTTCATGGCGTTGATAAATAAATTCTTGTCAATAATAACATCCGTGACAAATTTCTTTGGAATTATCTGCTGGTAATCCGGGAAGTTCCCCTCGGTTAATCTGGAAATAAATTTTATTCTGTCTAAAACGAGAAAAATTTGGTTTTTATCAAAAATTATTTTAATCTTTCCTTCTTTCCCTTCAAAAATTCTCAAGATCTCGGCAACGCTTCTGAAAGGAAGAAGAAATCCATTGAATTCATTGAAAGAATATTTAAATTTTTTCTCTGCCAGCCGGAAAGAATCAGTGGCTGCAAAAGTAAGAGGATTATTTTTGCCGGAATATATATAAACTGATGAAATCTCCGGCTTGATATTAGAAAAAGAGGAAGCGTACCACACCGATTTTAATCCCAGTATGAGATCTTTTACTGGTACTTCAATTTCTTTCTTTCCTTCTGTTTTTGGAAGAATAGGAAAATCATCTGGTGATTGCCCTTTAATTAAAGTGGAACTATTGGAAGTGGATATTAAAAGATTATTGTTTTGTGATTCAAGATTAATGTTTTCATCCTGGGAAAGATTGGAAATAAAACTACTGAGAATATTGGCTGGTATTGTAACTTTCCCTTTCTTTTCAATTTTTGCCGGAATAATAATTTCTATTCCTATTTCCAAATTAGTGGCAGTAAATTTCAAGTCCCTGTTTTCTCCGCTGATTAAAATATTGCTTAAAATAGGCAAACTTAAATTTTTCCCTGCAATTTTCTCGCATAGAATTACCACTTCTTTTAAATGATTTTTTAAACAAATT
>JAHJXC010000066.1 GCA_018827845.1 Patescibacteria group bacterium | reverse complement strand
TGCCGGATTTGAACCGGCGGCCTTCGCAATGCGAATGCGCTGTTTTGCCACTAAACTACGAGCCCCTGTCTGCCGACAGGCAGGCTTTTTCTGCGCGCTCTGCATACTCCTTAGTTTCCGTATTTATTCTTATAATATCCCCTTCATTAATGAACAGCGGAACATTTACTGCGGCGCCGGTTTCTAATTTTTTAACAGGCAATAAGAGTATTGGGTTTTAACATACCTTTATTTGCCCCAAACGAATTACTTCGTGATCTTATCATTATTACTAAATATTATTAAGTTGTACAAATATCAGCGATAGCAAGTATATGTACATACTATAACAAATCAAAATGTTTCTTCAAATGCAGTTCATTATCTAAGGAATCAGCAATGATAAATCTGACAAATTTTCTTACATCGTAAAATTCTATAAGATAATCTATCTCATTTTTACAATCATAGGGATGCACAAAGACACTTTTTTGGAATTCATAAAAGCCAAGATTTTTTAAATGAATTCTTATTGCTTCTCTTGTCCTTTTTATTTTTTCTGGAATGTCAAAAAGCACCACCCGCCATTTTTTGTCCCATTGTTTTGGTTTTTTAATTTCCATTTTGCCCAAATCATAAGTCAGTGCTTTTTGTTTGCCTTTGTCAGTTAGTACAAGCGTTACCGTGCCATCAGGATTTTCTTTTTCTTTTATTAATTTTGATTCATAAAGTTTTTTAATGGCACGTTTTAACATGCGTCTATCTATCTCTTTCCATTCTTTTGTAATTGAATCAAGAATTTGAAAATATCTTTTGGGCGAGCCAGAAAGACCAAGGGCGATGCCCCCAAATAAAAGAAGTAATATTTTTTGTTGATTTAC
The DNA here is from genome assembly GCA_018827845.1 of Patescibacteria group bacterium. Lineage (GTDB taxonomy): Bacteria > Patescibacteriota > Minisyncoccia > UBA9983 > UBA9983 > JAHIER01. The sequence goes on along the minus strand of JAHJXC010000066.1, from coordinate 4,509 downwards.
CCCTGGTCCTCTTGGCATAAATTAATTTTATATCCCTATAAGAATTTGTGCAAATACTTGCTATCGCAAATATATGTACAGGTAAATACTGGTAGGCTAAAATTATCTTGCTTTATTAATTTGCTTCAATGCTTCGCGGACGACTTCACGGTCGTCCCATTTTATTTTGGTGCCTTTTGGCCCCATTAGCCAGGGCTCAGCGCCTTTGCCGGTTATTATTACCGCATCCCCAGTTTTGGCATAAGAGAGTGATTTTTGTATTGCTTCTCTTCTGTCTAAAATTTTTTCATAGTTTCGAATTTCGATATTTGAATTTCGAATTTCAGAAAATCCAGCTTCAATATCATCTAGAATTTTGGCTGGATTTTCGTCATAGGGATCTTCATTAGTTAAAATAATTTGATCGCAATGTCTTGAGGCGATTTTTCCCATTTCCGGCCGTTTCCATTTATCTCTGCCTCCGCCCGCAGATCCAAGCACGCAAATTTTTCGAGATGTTTGGAAAGTCTCATAAACTTTTTCAAGAGAATCCGGGGTGTGGGCATAATCAACAATTATTTTAAAATCCTGTCCCTCGTTTATTTCTTCCATTCTTCCCTCTATGCCGGAAAATTTTTCAATGGCTGATTTTACGGTTTCCATGCCTATGTTTTGCGATTTTGCAAAAGCAATGGCTGCTGAAATGTTGTATAAATTGAATTCGCCCATCAATTTTTGGGGGATTTTTATGTTGTATGATTCAAGATTTTTTAATCCATATTTTATTTTGTTGTCTATATTAAAATTCAGAAAATATGAAGCATTTGGGTCATCTTCATTTATAATGATTGTTTTTAGATTTTTATCCGATTTTTCAAGCGCCTTAAAATATTTTAATTTTGCATTGCGGTAGTTTTCAAAAGAGCCGTTGGATTCAATATGTTCCGGCGCCAGATTGTTGAATATTAGGGCATTTAATTCTATAAATTTGTGCCTGTGCTGTATAGCGCCTTCAGAAGTCATTTCCAAAATAACATATTGGCATTTTTGTTTTACAGCTTTTCTTAGAAATTTCTGCATAAAAAATCTGCCGGGCATGGTCATCTTTAATTCATTTTTTTCCGAATCTTTGTCTGTCTTGAATCTCAAAGAAGAGGCAAGAGCTGTTTTATACCCGGCTTGTTCCAAAATAGCGCTGATGATTTCTATGGTGCTGGTTTTGCCTTTGGTGCCGGTTACGCCGAGCACAAAAATTTTGCGGGAAGGGAAGCGGTAAATTAATGCCGACAAAAAAGCCATCAGCAAATGGTAAATTGGCTGAAGTTTTTTAAAAATTTTCTCTGGAATAATTTTCCGTCCAATCCTCAAAAATGTTTCAAGATTCATGATTTTATTTCCCTAGCATTTTTAACGCTTCTTTAATGCGATTATTTGTCCCTTCTATTTCTTTAGGAACTTGTTTCAGGGCTTCGCGCGCCTCGCGCAAAGAATAGCCGAGCGATTGGAGTGCTTGCAGGACGTCCTGACTTTCTTTTAGCATGTTGCTTCCGCCTTCCATAAAGTCCGCACCGCCCAGTTTTTCTCTAAGTTCAATAATAATCTTTTCTGCTATTTTTCTGCCAATGCCGGAAACTTTTGTGAGATAAGTTGTTTCCCCGGCTGAAATGGCTTGTTTAAGTGTGTCAAGCGGAGCTATTCCGATAATTCCAAGCGCTGATTTCGGTCCAATACCAGAAATGCTTATAAGCAATTCAAAAAGTTCCAGTTCGGCATATTCCATAAAGCCGTAAAGTTCCAGGGCGGTTTCGCGCACATGGAGATGGGTCCAAAGAGAAAATTCCTCCTTGCCCCGGGCTTTTTTCAAGATTTCCGGGGTAACAAAAATTTTATGGCCGATTCCATTAGCGTCAAGAATAATAAACCTGTCCCCGCGCATCAGTATTTTCCCTTTTAAGTAACCAATCATACGTATATTCTAATATTCTAACAAAGATTTGCAAAATTTAATATTGTCTGTTAGCATACAACTAAACATGCCAATAATTAAATCAGCAAAAAAAGCATTAAGGCAGTCTCATAAAAGGCGCAAATTAAATTTGGCCAAAAAAGAAAAAATAAGAGATATTATTAGAAAAATTAAGAAACTAAAAACTGAAGGCAAAAAAGATGAAGCAGAAAAGCTTTTACCTTTGGCTTACAAAGCTTTTGACAAAGCGGCTAAAACCGGCGTAATCAAAAAACAAGCCGCCTCCCGCAAAAAATCCCGCCTGGTAAAAATGCTGAGAAAATAAAAAAGTCCTCGTAGTTCAACGGATAGAACGCGGGCTTGCGGAGCCCGTAATAGAGGTTCGATTCCTCTCGAGGGCAATTTTTTAAAATCCTAATAATTTTGCAATCGTTGTTATCAATGATTCCTCAATTCTCTCTTCTTTTAAAAATTTTAAAAGATATTCTCTGACTGCCACTGGATCTGCTTCACCTAGCATAATCGCAATATGCGGCACAAAAGTTTTCTTTGATTCAATCAGCAACTCTTTTTTATGTGGCGGATCATAATTTATCCAAAAAGATTTCAAATCGTCATAATAATAAATCTTGTCGTTGATTTTTATTCCCCTGGGGCTTATGGAAAAAGAAACAATTTTGGGCTTTCTTGCTCCGTAAAGGGCCAGGGAAAATCCTCCTACTATAGCCAGGATGGCAAAAAGTATGTTTTTAAAAATAATAGCCGAGAAAATAAGAGCCGCGATAATAATTCCAAGGGCCCAAAACCAGTCAGGAGATTTTTTTCTAAATTCATATTCCGGCGCCTCCCACTCTATCTGCTGGGCTTCTAATCCGCCAGTTGGCGGATTTGCTTTTGTCTTGATGTTAATGTCAGGCATTATATTTAAGGTTTCATTGTATTGATTCCGGCAGAGTATCCCTTGATAGAATTGGTTTCCAGGTAAAAAGTTAGAGTATAATCTGTTCCATTCGCAGATTGATAATTGTATTGATAATTTCCAGAATTTAAGGGATCTATAATTGGCGCGGGTATGAAATTACCGTCTTTTAGTTTAGTGGAAACAGCATCTATGGGATTATTGTTAAGATAAACTCCAGCGGGACATGCAAGACATGTAGGGAAGCTATTATTAACGCTATAGTATAAATTCAAGGCATTGGAAATTGATTTCAAATCCCCCATTCGTTTGGCATCGCGATTTTTTGCTTTAATATTGGAAAAACTGACCATTATTAAGGCAGCTAATATGGCGATGATGGCGACAGTCACCATTAATTCTATAATAGTAAATCCTTTTTTCATTATTTATTTAATTGTTGTTTATAATCCATGACCTTTGTTTTATTCTACAATAAATTGATTTTAAAGTATATACGGAAGGGAAGTAGACGACGTTCGAACCTATATTATACTTAATTTGGATTATATCAATATTCTCCAGCTTGAAAAGCCTTCTTAACTATCTTAATTTCATATTACATCAAAAAGATATTCACTGGAAGAGAAGGGAATTTGCCTATAAAAGTAACTTTGGTGGATAAATAAATAGACTATAGATCAGTTTTGGGTTATAATATATATAATAATTTAAAGAGAGGATGTGAGATGATGGGTTGGAGTAAATGGTTTGGTGTTGGTAGTGGAGAAAAGACGAAAGAGAAAACCACTAAAACCAGTGATGGTGGCACAAAGTACGAGAGCCTGCGAACAAATGAAGGTAACAAATCAGATCATCAACATACCTGGGTTATTCGTGACAAGTTTAGCAAGATAAAAGGCGGAGGCGCGACCCCTGGCAAAAAGCGATAATTATTATTTATCATGATTACTAGATTAGGATTTGAAATTAAATTGAAGATAGGCTATTACCCAATGATAGCCTTTTTTATTTTATTAAAACCTCTTTTTAATTCTTTAAGATTTCTATATTCACCATAAAAATCTTTCTCGGCAACTAACATTGCGTCTATGGCAAAATCTCTTATCTTTTTTGATATCTTGGGAATTTCTGATATTATCAGAAAAAATAAAGGGGCGTTCTTTTTGTTTTTTTCTGTCATTGCCATACCTTTTTCTAATAGATCCAAGGCGACAGAGTTTGCCCGAGCTGTCTCCTTTGTTTCTATTAAATTAATCACGTCTAAAATCCCCTTATAATCCTTATTCCTCTTTATCGTTCCTATTTCAAGGGGTATAGATTTCAAATTATTTTTAAATCTTTCCATTATTACCGTCATAATTTTGGATATTTTAATTATGAAAAGAGGGGATAATTTGCCGAAAGGAGCAAAAAATGGCGGAAGCGAGAGGATTCGAACCTCTGAAGCCATTGCTGGCTTACCGCATTTCAAGTGCGGCGCATTCGTCCGCTCTGCCACGCTTCCATAAATTGAATTGATTTATTTTTTTAAATGCTTCCCTTTCTTGAGGCATGAAGTGCAGATTTTTATTCTTTTGCCACGTAAAGTGGCGTGGCCACCACGTGGCTTTACGCCATCAGCAAGACGCGCCCATTGGAGATT
>JAHJXC010000065.1 GCA_018827845.1 Patescibacteria group bacterium | reverse complement strand
AGGAATTCATGCCATAATTTGTAAATAGTAATGATATGGCTGACGACTGGCAAGGTCGGGGGGGGGGTTAAATCCCGTAATTTGGAATTTGGTTTTTGTAATTTGTAATTTGCAGTCACGGCTACTGCCGCGACTGTCACTGGTCCTGCTAGCGGCCCCCTGCCAACTTCGTCTATTCCAATAATATATTTTGGTTTCACCCCGTTAGAAATTTTAATTTTCTTTTTCATAAATTCTTTCCCCGCCAGTAGAATTTCTAACGGGTTTCATAAAAGGAATTATAAATGATATGAAACAAAAACGCGTGTTTGACACAAATGTGTTTTGGTGTATAATATAATTAGATTTCAAATAACGGCAAATCTGGGATTCTGGCATTAGGCTGGAATGAGGGATGAGCCAAAAAAGAAGGAGATAGAAATGACTAAGGCAAATGATTTTCTCAAACTTATCTCTAGTGGCGAGACACTAATTCTCGACGCCGTTGACGGAACGGAAACTCTGTATGGGGCGAGTGATGTTTTTGCATACAGAGATTCAAATTTTAAAAACTATGGCGTCAATGAGAAAGAGTTGGCGACGGGGAAAATTCCTGTCGATATGCACGAGATGATAAAGGATGCAATATTCGCGCAGATGTTCGGTTCACTCTCGTCTGATGTGAAAAAGCTTTGTCTTACTCAGCATCAGATCAAGAATTTCGTAAAGAAATACCGTAACTGGCTCCGGGATGACGGCTACGCGACATTCTTTTTGTTCGAGTCAAACAACGAACTCTTCGTTGCCCACGTGTACTTCGATTCTGACGGTGGGCTCAAGGTGCTCGTGCGCCGGTTTGAGTACTCGCTCGTTTGGCGCGTCGGGCTCTGCCATCGTTTGGTGGTTCCGCAACTGGCTGCCGCTTAAAAACTTTGTTCTTTTGTTTCCTAATCCCTTAGATTCTTTGACGCTTCGGCGCTTGGAATCTGGGGGATTTTTTATTTAATATTTGGATTGTTTATAAGTATTTTTGTGCTATTATTTATTTTATGAGAGAAATTAATAATCTGGAAAAAATTCGGCATTCTTTGGCGCATCTGCTAGCCATGGCAGTGCTGGAAAAATTTCCCCAAGCTAAACTGGGCATTGGCCCGACTATTGAAAACGGCTTTTACTATGATTTTGCTTTGCCCGCCGAAGCTTTAGCGGAGGCGGGACTTCCTGATTTGGAAAAACGCATGCGCGAATTAATAAAAAAAGATATTAAATTTGAGCGTGAAGAAATTGCAAAAAAAGAAGCTGAAAAAATATTCAAAGATCAGCCATTTAAACTGGAACTAATTAAGGAGAAAGTAGAAAGTAGAAAGTTGAAAGTAGTTACTATTTATAAATCCGGAGATTTTATTGATTTATGCGCCGGACCGCATGTTAAAACAACCCTTCGAATAAACTCAGGGCAAGCCAAAGAAACTTGTCCCGTAGCATCTAAGCGAAGCGAAGATTGCTATGGGATTAATCTTGATGCTTTTAAACTTACAAAAATCGCCGGCGCTTATTGGAAAGGAAGCGAGAAAAATCCCATGCTCACAAGGATTTATGGCCTGGCTTTTGCAAATAAAAAAGAATTAGAAGACTATTTAAAGATTTTAGAAGAAGCGGAAAAAAGAGACCACAGAAAACTCGGTAGAGAATTGGACCTTTTTTCTTTTCACGACGAGGGTCTGGGCTTTCCCTTTTGGCATCAGAAAGGAATGATTTTATACAATGAGCTGGAAAATTTTATCAGAGAGGAAAATAAAAAACGGGGATATGGAGAAGTGAGCACTCCGCCGATTTTGAAAAAAGATTTATGGGTTTTATCCGGGCATTGGGATAAATTCAGAGAGGCAATGTATTTTACGGAAATTGACAAAGAGGAATTTGCAGTAAAGCCAATGAACTGCCCGGGCGGTCTGCTTATTTACAAAGAAAAAATGCATTCTTACAAAGATTTGCCAGTGAGAAGCGCGGAGTTCGGTTTGGTGCATCGCCACGAACTGTCCGGCGTGCTTCACGGCTTGTTCCGGGTGCGTTCGTTTACCCAGGACGATGCTCATGTTTTTTGCGCAGCCGACCAATTAAATTATGAAATTATCCAGATGGTTGAATACGCTCTGGATATTTATAAAGTATTCGGCTTTAATGAATACGAAATTTTTATTGCCACCCGGCCCGAGAAATATATTGGCGGCGATAAGGTTTGGGATAAAGCAACAAAATCTCTTGAGCAAGCCCTGAAATCAAAAAAAATAAAATACGGCATTAAAGAAGGAGAGGGAGCTTTTTATGGGCCAAAAATTGAATTTAATATCAAAGATGCCATTGGCAGGAATTGGCAGTTGGGCACCATTCAGGTTGATTTTTCCATGCCCCAGAGATTCGGCGCTTTTTATATTGATAAAAACAGCAAAAAACAAACTCCTATTATGATTCATAGGGCTATATTAGGGTCTATGGAGAGGTTTGTTGGCATTTTACTTGAGCATTATGCTGGCGTTTTGCCAGCATGGCTCTCCCCTGTTCAAACAGTAATAATTCCGGTCGGAGAAAAATTTAACGATTACGGAGAAAAAGTTTTGGAAGAAATTAAAGATTCCGGAATTCGCGCGGAAATTGACAAAACCAATGAAACGCTTGGCAAAAGAATCCGCGCATCTGAACTTCAAAAAATTCCTTATATCTTAGTGGTGGGAGAAAAAGAAATAAAAGGCAAAATTGTTAATGTCCGTCATTATTGCCACGGTCAAATCGGCGAATTTAAAGTAGACGACTTTACAAAAGAAGTTAAAAAAGAAATTAAAGAGAAAAAATAACTCTAATTTCGGGCTGCTGGGAATCGAACCCAGTCTACACCTTTATCCCGTAGTGAGCTCTGCTCTACTACGGGACTCCCGCCCCGCACTAAAAATTTTCTATTATTTCGGAGTGCCGAGAATCGAACTCGGATCTCACCCTCCCGAAGGGTGTGTACTGCCATTATACTACACTCCGTTAAATTTTAGTGCGGGGTAAAAAGTGTGCTGCCGGTATATTTATCCCGTTTTACGGGACTACAGCCCGTTTTTGTTTTCGGGGTACTCGGATTCGAACCGAGATTAAATCCTCCCAAAGGACTCGTGCTGCCATTGCACTATACCCCGATATTTAAGCATTATACACTATAAAATAATATTTTCTAGGAAACGGAATTTGGCTTTGCGGGTTTTAAAATCAAGAAAAACTGCCAAAGAATCAGTTTGCCATTCCAAGTCCTCGGATATCTTCTTCTCTAATAAATATGTTTGTATTGCCCTTCCCAGTCTTTTTCGTTTCCATGGATGAATGCTTTCTTCTGGTAAGTAGCCAGTTACACGTGACACACTTTTAACCTCAACAAAATGGATAATATCATCTTTTTTTGCCACTATATCTATTTCCCCCCATTTTTTGCGATAATTTCTATCCAAAATCTTATATCCTTTCTGTTTTAAAAATTCACAAGCCATTTCTTCTCCCATATTACCAATCTTCTGTTTGTTAGTTTCCATGTTATTTTTTGCTTGCCCCGTAGTTAAATCCGAAGGATTTATACTATCGGGGTTTATCAGTCTGTTTCATGTACAACCTCGACTTTATCTACATTAGCAAAAATCGGTCCCTTTTTGCACCATTCTATAAAACTGGAAATATCATTTTTTTCGCCTTGGGCTGCAATTTCTACCGTTCCATCGGGCATATTAACGGGTTCACATGAAACATTATATTCCCTGCATTTTTCCATAGCAGAGACCCTAAAAAAGACTCCTTGCACTCTTCCAAATATTTTAATTTTTACTTTTTTAGAAGCCATAATTCTATCGGACATATATATGGAATGTCCCTTATAATGTCCATAAGTTGTGGATAGTGTGGATAATTTGCATTTTACCATAAATTATATAAAATGAAAATAATATCTTAAATATTTGTCCCCGTGGTGAAACGGATATCACACGACGCTTCGGACGTCGCGTTCCGGGTTCGAATCCTGGCGGGGGCATAGATATTAATCATGGATGAAATACCTAAAATAGTGGCTCAAACCCTAAAAACGCTTAAAAAAGCGGGTTTTGAGGCTTATTTGGTTGGCGGTTGTGTGCGCGATCTATTGTTACACGCGAAACCAAAAGATTGGGATATTACCACTAATGCCAAGCCAGAAGAAATCCAGAAATTGTTTCCTAAAACAGTTTATGAAAATAAATTCGGCACTGTGGCAGTAATTAATCCAGATGTTTCTGATGAAACATTAAAAGTCATTGAAATAACTCCTTATAGGCTTGAATCAAAGTATTCTGACAAGCGTCATCCAGACTCAGTGCGTTTCACAAGAAACTTAGAAGATGATTTAAAAAGACGTGATTTTACAATAAATGCCATGGCAATGGATATTCCACAAACGACTTACGATTTCGTTTGTCCAAACGAAATCGTAAGTCGTTTGTGGAATATCCATTGCCATGGCATTTATTGT
>JAHJXC010000064.1 GCA_018827845.1 Patescibacteria group bacterium | reverse complement strand
TTTTAACATTAAACAAATCAAGGTTTCTAAATCAAATCGTACTGTATTTCCATTATTTACAATATCTCCCAGAACATTAGATCCATACTGATTAACCATGTCTGACTTAATTTCTACCTTTTCATTCTTTATTAAACCTATCTCAATTCTCCTGAATACTTCCAAGGCATAAAAGACTTTTATCATGCTCGCTGCCTCTCTTGGAGTATATGAGTTATATTCTGCCAAGATTAAATTCTTTTCCGAATCTAATTTGACTGCTATTAAGGAATCGTCTTTTGAAAGATTGTTGAATAATTCATGCATAGCTATTTCAAACTTTTGTGTCTTTTATTTCGTATCCCAATTTTTTAATTTGCTGGCGGAGTTTGTCAGCTTGCTGCCAGTTTCTTGATTGGCGCGCCAATTCGCGCCTGTGAGCCATTTTTTTCACTTTCTCCGGAATTTTTGCCGGCGCCAAGGATTCTTTTATTTTTAATCCCAAAACTTTATCAAAATCTAAAATAGTAGCCAGTTTTGAGCTATCAGACAATTTAGATTTTAATAGTTTTTGGATTACTGCCAATGCTTTAGGTGTGTTTAGATTATTATTAATTGCTTCAAGAAATTTACTCTTAAAATTAGAATTAATATTTCCAGTTTTTTTGAGATTTGATACTTGATTATACAAATGTTCCAATCCTCGCTGCCCTGCTTCCATCGCCTGCCAGGAAAAATTCAATGGTTTCCTGTAATGAGAACTCAAAACAAAAAACCGGTAGGAAAGGGGATTAAAATTTTTTTCTTTCAAAATATTAAGTGTAATAAAATTACCTTCTGATTTTGACATTTTTTTCTGGTCAATAACTAGAAATTCTCCGTGCAGCCAATATTTTGCCAACGGCTTGTCATATGCCGCCTCTGACTGCGCAATCTCATTCTGATGATGCACTGGAATGTGGTCTATTCCTCCGGCGTGAATGTCAAAAGGCTGGCCCAGATATTTTGTTGACATGGCAGAACATTCAATATGCCAACCCGGAAAACCTTTGCCCCAAGGAGAATCCCATTCCATCTGCCGTTTTTCTCCTGATGAAGAGAGTTTCCATAGAGCAAAATCTGTAGGATTCTTTTTTTCTCCTTTTTCAATTCTAGCTCCTTCTCGCAGTCCTTTTATATCGATTTTGCCTAATTTGCCATAATCCTTGAATTTTGAGGTATTAAAATAAATGCCATCTTTTGTTTTGTAAGTAAAACCTTTTTTCTCTAAAATTTTTATCAGCCCAATCTGTTCTTTAATATGCTCTGTTGCTTTTGGCATCAGATGAGCCGGTTCAATATTGAGTTCAATAATATCTTTTTGAAATTGCTTGGTATAAAATCCCGCAATTTCCCAGGCGCTTTTCTTTTGCTCTCTGGCTGATTTTTCTATTTTATCTTCACCAGTATCTTCATCAGAAGAAAGGTGGCCCACATCCGTGATATTCATCACGTGCTTAACTTTATAACCGTTGTATTCAAGCGTTCTTCGCAAAATATCTTCAAAAATATAGGTGCGCAGATTGCCGATATGGACAAAATTATAAACAGTGGGCCCGCAAGTATAAATGCCGGCCCTTTTGTTTTTTATCGGCTTAAAAATTTCCTTTTTAAGAGTAAGAGTGTTAAAAAATTTTATAGCCATTTTTTATGTTTAAAAAAGAAAAACATTGCTACTGTTATCGTAAACATTACGCCAATTATAATCCAAAAATCTCCTTTAATGCCCACAACAGGAAGCCATGAAGTATTCATGCCAAACACGCTGGTAATAAGCATAAGGGGGAAAGTGACAAAAGCCATAATGGTTAAAACTTTCATAATGTCATTGGCGCGGTGGGAAAGAAGAGAATCTATGGTTTGCTGAAGAGACTCAACAGTATGCCGATGGCTGTCTAGAAGATTCCATAATTTGAGATATTCACCATTAATATTATTAAGATAATGAATATAATCACTGCCGAAATTTTTTAAGGCGATGTATTCAAAGGAACTAAAAACTTCTTTATGGAAAGTAATAATTCTATAAAAATCAAGAATTTCTATTCTGGCGTGTGAAATTTTTCTTACGATATCATAAAGAGTCGGTTTTTTCTCAAACATCCTATTACTGATGTTATTAATCTTTGCCTGAATAATGCCAAGTTGGGTTTCAGAAAAAGAATATAACTGCCTGATAATATGGAAGAAAAGAATCCCGCTGCTTTTGGAAAGAGTTTTTTCTTTCAATATTCCCTCGGCTTCAAAAATTTTTGTCAGTTCGTAAAGAGGCAGAATACTGCAGTAATGCGCAGTGATAAGAAAATTTTTTCCTAAAATAAAATCTATTTCGCAGCTTTTGTATTCACGGTCCGTGTTGCTGTAAATAGGGAAGTGAAGGATAAGATAAATAATGTTTTTATGAATATCCACCTTGGGCCGGAGAGTCGGCTTTAGAAGCTCTTCTGCCACAAGTGGGTGGATGGAGTATTTGGTCATCAGGGACTTGATTTCATCAGCTGTCGGCGATTCTAAATCAATCCAAGTCAAATGATTATATTTATAAGTGGATAACATCCCGGTTAGTACAAATTCAAATTATTCTTGTAATAAGTCTTCAACCTTTTGACTAAAAATCTGCGCCCGCCAGTGACTTTAAAATACTC
>JAHJXC010000063.1 GCA_018827845.1 Patescibacteria group bacterium | reverse complement strand
GACTGGATTGCCTTTGATTTTCATCAGCCAGGGCGGTTCAGCGCTTGCAATGGCCCTCGCCAGCATGGGTATATTGCTCAACATCTCCAAAAACGGGTAAAGATATGGTATTATTTTATTATGCGGATTATCTTTACAGGAGGTGGGACTGGGGGGCATTTTTATCCCATTGTTGCTGTGGCAGATGCTCTCAATGGCCTTATTGAAAAAAATAAAATCATCAAGGCTGAATTGATATTTATGTCAGATTCTCCTTGTGATTCTTCAATTCTCCTGAAATTAGGCATACGCTTTAAAAAAGTGCAAGCCGGAAAACTGAGAAGATATTTTTCTTTGTGGAATATAGTTGACGCATTTAAAATCCCCGTTGGCATTATGAAGGCCCTGTGGACTATTTATACAAATTTTCCCGATGCCATATTCAGCAAGGGCGGATATGCAAGTTTTCCGGCTGTTTTTGCGGCCAGAATTTTTGGCATTCCCCTGATTATTCATGAATCTGATGCTGTGCCGGGTAAAGTTAATCAATGGTCAGGCAAATTTGCCAAAAGAATCGCCATTTCTTTTCCACAGACAGCTAAATATTTTCCCAAGGAAAAAGCGGTCTTAACAGGAAATCCGGTCAGAAGAGGATTTTTTATTCCCGCCAAAACAGGCGCAAAAGAATTCTTAAAACTTGAAGAAAACATTCCCACAATTTTTATTATTGGCGGATCACAGGGGTCGCAGAAAATCAACGATAATATTATTGATATTCTTCCGGAATTATTGAAAAAATATCAGGTTATTCACCAGTGCGGAAAGAAAAACATAAAAGAAGTGGAGGGGCGGGCTTCTATAGTTTTAGAAAAGTCTCCCAATAAATTACGCTACCATTCTTTTGATTTTCTTAATGAGAGCTCGTTAAGAATGGCTTATGGCGCGGCTGATTTGGTGGTGGCAAGGGCCAGTTCCGGATCTATTTTTGAAATTGCAGCCTCTGGAGTAGCGAGTATACTCATACCTCTTCCTCATGCTGCCCAGGATCACCAGCGGGAGAATGCTTATACATATGCTGTAACAGGCGCGGCCCAAGTGATAGAAGAAGCAAATCTCAAGCCCAATATTTTATTTTTCCAAATAGACCGCTTGTTAAATAATAAAAATGAGTTAAAATTAATATCTGAAGCAGCAAAAAAATTCGCCAGGCCCGATGCAGGGGAAAAAATCGCCAAAGAAATAATAAATTTAGTTTTAGAACATGCTTGATGTTCGTTTCGTTAGAAATCTTAATCAGATTTCTAAAAAAGACACAGGTATTGCTGGGGGGAAGGGCGCTTCACTTGGTGAATTGATAAATAATAAAATACCAGTACCTAGTGCTTTTGTCATTTTCAGTAATACTTTTAATTTTCTTTTGGAAAATAATAGGATAGAAATAGAAGCATTTTTTAATAAAATAAACTACGAAAATATTAATTCTATCAGAAAAATCTCGAAAGAAATCCGAGATTTAATATTAGGTATTAAAATTACTGAAGAAATAAAAAAAGATGTTTTAAGAGAATTTAAAAAACTTAAAACAAAGAAAGTGGCTGTTCGTTCTTCAGCAACAGCTGAAGATTCAAGTATTGCCTCGTGGGCTGGAGAATTAGAGACATATTTAAACGTTGATCATAAAAATCTCTTTAATGCTATAAAGAAATGCTGGGCTTCTCTTTTTACTCCTAGAGCTGTTTTTTATAGACATGAAAAAAGATTGGATAAAGACAAAATTTCTGTGGCCGTAGTAATTCAAAGCATGGTTCAATCGAAGATATCAGGTATTACTTTTACTGCTAATCCTGTTACAAAAGATAGAAACCAGATGGTAATTGAAGCTAGCAATGGTTTAGGAGAGATGATTGTAGGAGGCAAAATTACGCCTGATAGATACTTTATAAATAAAAAGGATTGGTCAATCGTAGATATTAGTATAAGTAGACAAAAAAATATGATTATCCAGAAACTTACGGGTTGGCAAATTATGAAATTAGCTCAACTTTGTCATCAGATAGAAAAGCATTATAAATATCCACAAGATATAGAATGGGCAATTGAAAATAATAATTTTTATATTCTACAAAGTCGTCCCATTACTACTTTATAAACATGAAAACCAAAAGAAAATTTGAAAGATTTTGTAATCGCTCGATGCCTCTTATGACAGCGCAATATTGGTATAGTGGCGAACGTTATGGTTTAGGTAAGATAATCAATGATGTTAATTATTATAATCCGTTGTTTGTATATAAGAAAAACAAAGGCACAGATGTATATTATGAAATCGACGATAATGAAAATGACGAAAGCTTATTAACAACTTATTTTAGAAATAATCCTAACCATTTTAAGTTATTGGCAAAAGAATATAAACAAGAATGCGATATTCTATTAAGGCTTATAAATGAGGCAAAGCCCAAAGATTTTTCTAAGATTTTTAATTTACATGTCTCTTTTTGGCCAAAACTCAGCCTTATGATAAGTTTAGGTGATTTACTCAAACAAAAAAGATTAAGAACCATCGCTCAGCATGCCTATAATTTAAGAAAACAGACAGAAAAAGTAGAATATTTATCTGGCAACAATCTTTTGGCATTAGCTAATCAAATATTGCCTGACCTAAGTGAATTTATATATTTTTTAACTTTTGAAGAAATCAAAAACAGAAATATTCCACCGAAAAAAGAATTGTTAAAAAGGAGAGAGGGTTATATATATTTCGAAGATAAAATATATACTGATTTAGCATTTAAGAATTTTAAGAAAAAGAAGGGGGTGGTTTTTAAAAAAGAAAGAATGACTGAAATAATAAAAAAAGACCGTATTTTAAATGGTGATATTGCCATGAAAGGGAGAGCTAATGGAAGAGTAAGAGTGATTTTTGAAGAATATCAATTGTCTAGAGTCAAAGATGGGGATATTCTGGTTACTGCTATGACAACTCCGGATTATATTTTTGCCATGAAAAAAGCGGCTGCCTTTGTTACTAATGAAGGCGGTATTACATGTCACGCAGCTATCGTGGCTCGAGAAATGAAAAAACCTTGCATTATTGGTACCAAAAATGCCACAAAGATTTTGAGAAATGGCGATTTTGTAGAAGTCAATGCAAATAAGGGAGTGGTAAAAATCTTAAAAAAGAGATAGAATAATTAATAGTATGGAAAGAATAAATATAAAAACCATTAAAAATAAGGTGGGGGAGACGGTTAAACTAGCCGGCTGGGTTGATGTGAGGCGGGACCATGGCAAGCTTATTTTTATTGATTTAAGAGATGCATCAGAAAAAGTCCAGATGGTTTTTCTGCCGCAGAATAAGGAATCACACGCTCTTGGCGAAAAAATAAGGCCCGAGTGGGTAATTGAAATTGAAGGGGAAGTCAAAAAACGGCCGGAAAATATGGTTAATAAAGAGCAATATCTGGGCGATGTGGAAGTAGAAGTAAAAAATGCAAAAGTTCTGAGCGAGGCAAAAACTCCGCCTTTTGATATTGGCACAGACGGATACGAGGTGGACGAGGAAATCCGGCTTAAATACCGCTATCTTGATTTGCGCAGAGAAAGACTGCAGAAAAATCTGAAAGTACGCCATCAGGTTATAAAATTCATCAGAGATTACCTTTCTGAAAAAGGTTTTATTGAAGTTGAAACCCCGCTTTTAACCAAATCTACGCCCGAAGGCGCCAGGGATTTTATTGTGCCTTCAAGACTGCAACCGGGAAAATTTTATGCCTTACCCCAATCACCACAGCAATACAAACAATTACTAATGGTGGCAGGGCTGGAAAAATATTTCCAAATAGCCAAAGCCATCAGGGACGAAGATACCAGAGGAGACCGCCAGCCAGAACATACTCAGCTTGATTTGGAAATGAGTTTTGCTGACCAGGAAGATATTCTCAAATTGGCCGAGGATTTGTTTACAAAATTAGTTAAAGAATTATTTCCAGAAAAAAAGATCAGCCAAATTCCCTGGCCGAGGATGACCTTCAAAGAAGCGATGGAGAAATACGGCACTGACAAACCGGACTTAAGAAAAGATAAGAATGACAAAAATGAACTGGCTTTGGGATGGGTGGTTGATTTTCCGCTTTTTCAATACGATGAAAAAGAAAAAAGAATTGCGCCAATGCACCATATGTTCACTTCTCCAAGAAAAGAAGATTTAGAGTTGCTTGATAAAGATCCTTTGAAGGTGACGGGCAGGCTCTATGACATTTTTTGCAACGGCGAGGAATTGGCATCCGGAAGCATAAGAATAAACAAGCCAAAACTTCAGGAAAAAGTTTTTGAGATTATCGGCATAGGCAAAAAAGAAGCGCAAGAAAAATTTGGCCATATGCTTGAGGCCTATGAATATGGAGGCCCTCCGCACGGAGGCATTGCCTTTGGCCTAGACAGGTTTCTGGCTATCCTTCAGAACGAACCAAATATCCGAGAGGTCATTGCATTTCCCAAAACCGGAGATGGCCGGGATTTAATGATGAACGCGCCCAGCGAGATTGATAAAAACCAACTCAAAGAACTTGGCATTGAAATCAAGAAAAAGATGCTCTATAATATTGATTAGACAGAAACTTGAAAGGAGGTAGAGAATGAGATCTTTAAAAATTTTATTAATGATAATCCTGATAATAATACTGACGCCAGGACTCGTTTTTGCCGAAGAATATCTCATAAAAATCAGTTTTTCAGAATTTAAATTATTTCTTTTTGACAGCGAAGGACAAGAATTACTGAGTTTCCCCGTGGCCTTGCCGAAAATTACTCCCAAGAACCTACCAATAAAAGGCAAAGTGGTAAGAATCGAAAAAAATCCCTATTGGTTTCCGACATTACTGACAAGAAAAGCATATTTAAGAAAAAAGAAAATAGAACTTCCGAAAATGATTGGACCAGGAGATTCCAGGAATGCCATGGGTATGGCAAAAATAATAGTTCTTTTTGAAACTCCTGAAGTAAATCAGGCAATAAGGATTCACGGCACTAATGACAAAGATTCCATTGGCAAAAGAATAAGTAGGGGCTGTTACCGGCTCTATAATGAGGATATTCTAACTCTGATAGACAGTATAAAAAACAAACCAACCCGAGTCATACTTGACTAGTATGAATAAAAAGTATAAAACAAAAAACCCCGACGTGATGCCGGGGTTTTTTTTAAATTGCGGTTATGCACGGGCTACTTTTATAGCAGCTGGTCCTTTTTCGGTTTTTTCCACCTCAAAAGTTACTTCATCGCCTTCTTTAAGGTCAGTGAATTGCAAACCCTCAACAAGATTATTGGAATGAAAGAATAAATCTTTCTCTTCCCCCTCGCGGGAGATGAATCCAAATCCCTTGTCTGTCAATCTGGCTATTTTGCCTTTCATGTTTAAAAAGTTAAATAAATTGTTTGTAATTATATATAGAAACTCAACCTTATTTCTGTATATTTAGAGTATATCATGTCCTAATTATTTGTCAAAGATTATATTTTTATGGTAATGTATAACAAATTTATGAACAGGAAAAAGTTTGAGCAAATTGTGGCAAGCGGGATTAAGGACATTCCGGAAAAATTTCTTAAGAAATTAAGCAATGTGGCCATTGTCATAGAAAATGAACCTTCTCCTGAACAAAGGAAAAAATTAAAACTTGGCCGAGGATGGAGTTTGTTCGGCCTTTATGAAGGGGTTCCGCAGTCTTCGCGCGGATCTTATTACAGCTCTCCGCCGGACAAAATCACTATTTTTCAGAAGCCGATTGAGGAGCACGGCCGCGATGAAGATGATATTAAAAAGATGGTAAAAAATACTGTCTGGCATGAGATTGCCCATCATTTTGGAATGGATGAGGCGCGCGTGCGCCGAGCAGAACAGGATAGAAGAAAAACAACCCCGGGTTTTTAAGCCCAGGGGTTTTTATTTAAGTCAAATTTTTAAGGCCATAGTAAGGAATGACTTTTTTCTTTCCGTAGGTAGTTTTGGTTATTTTTT
>JAHJXC010000062.1 GCA_018827845.1 Patescibacteria group bacterium | reverse complement strand
CGTCAGGCATACTTTTGCCATCATAACGACATCTTACGCCCAATAAACATGCACTGCAAAGTTTCATAGATTCTTTATTTTTAAACTCGTCTTAACAAAATGTCAGATAACTGATTATTATACGAACTTTGTATACGAACTTTGTATATTATAAATTTTATCACATAAGCATTCCTTTGATAAGCAATAACCACATGGCCCCTTAAACAGCCCCTGCAGACTCTTTTTCTTGCCAAAGGGAATAAATGTTTAATACCCTTGATTTTTGTGATGATTGGTAGTAGGAATTAAAACAGAATTGAACCTTGAAAAGGAGAGTATTATATGTATCATATCCTTATCAGAATAAAAGGAACTAAAAAATGGATAGATGTTGGACCGGTCTCTGATTCATTTATAGATACAAAAGAAGGAATAATAGAAGAATTAAGTAAAAGAATGCCAGAAATGGCAATGACTGCTTTTACCTATTATAAAACTAGTATTTCCGGAAAAGAAATGGAATATGATATTAAAGAATCTCTGTATGGTAATGTTTAGGCTGGTTGAAATATACCAGCCATTTCTATTTTATACTCTTTACTATTTGAGAGATAATTTTCTCAAGAGTGGCGGGCGGTAAACCGTCAGGTGCGACCTCGTTGGTATTTAAATCTATTGGCTCATTGGCATAATCAATAATAAAATATTTTCCCTTGTCATTAATGGCAAATTCTGCGCTAAAAAGATCAAAACCAACAATTCGATAAATTTTCTTCATGTATTTTTCTAGAATTTTAGCTATTTGATTTTCCTTTTTTGAATTTCCAAATTCCTGGTAAAAACGGTTCCCATAATTCCACCACATCGGGATAATTTTGCCACAAACAAAAATCGGCCGGAACCAGGCAACACGACCGTCAATTACAGAGGGGATTATATATTCCTGCGCCAAGCATTCATCAGTATTATTCTGTTTGAGAAAATTCAAAATATCTTTAGAATTTTTGGCACTTAAAACTATGCCTTCTCCGGCCCCGCCGTAAGACGGCTTAAGCACAAAAGGCACGCCCAAAATTCTCGGAATTTTATCAATAATCTTTTTTGATTTTTTGCGTGGATTAAGGATAAAAACCTTTGGGAGCGGCAATTTCTCTTTTTTGTATAATTTATAAAGAAAAGATTTACTGGAATAATGAATCGTATTTTGCGGATCATTGATAATTTTTGTTCCTCTTGATTTCAATCTTTCTGCTAATAATAAAAAGGCAGAATAATCGTCAGCGGAACGATTAATAAACAAGCGAAAACGCAAAAGCCCTTTGTCAATTGAATCAAAGTCTTCTCTTATATTAACAAAAGTAATTTCTTTAAAGCTTAAATTTTTATTTTTGAGCTTTGATTTTAGTTCCTCTACAAATCTTTTATCAACTGGGTTGCCCCAGCCAATGCCAACATCAAATGTCTTCATAGTTAAATTATATTTTACAATATTAAAATTTTTTTGTATAGTAAAGTAAATATGTATTCTGCCAGTGTAGTTCAACGGTTAGAACAAGAGACTTTCACCCCGTAGCAAAATCTGTCGGAGTAGCTCAGTTGGTAGAGCGTAGGACTCATAAACCTAAGGTCGTGGGTTCAATCCCCACCTCCGACATACAGATTTGCTACGGGGCAAGTAAGCCTTGGACAGAGGTTCGACTCCTCTCACTGGCATTAAGAAAATTTTCATGCCGATTTATAAAACAAAAGACGAAAATTTCTTTAAAAAATGGTCGCCTAAAATGGCTTATGTATTAGGATTCTTTACTGCTGATGGCAATATGATAAAAAATAAGCGAAGCGCCCATTTTATTGAATTTCATATAACTGATAAAAAATTATTAGAAAAAATTAAAAAGTCTTTAGGATCAAATCATAAAATAAGTACGAGAACCAGAGATAAAAAATGGAAACTAGGATATCGATTACAAATTGGGAGTAAAGAGATTTTTAATGATTTATTAAAATTGGGTTTAACGCAAAATAAAAGCAAAACTATTTTATTTCCGAAAATTCCCCAAAAATATCTATCAGATTTTATAAGAGGGTACTTTGATGGAGATGGGCATGTGAGCATATGTACTTATCAAAAAAATGACAGGAAATCACTAAGTACAATTATAATTTCAGGATTTACATCAGGTAGTAAAAAATTTCTTGAAGTATTAAAAAAAGTATTATATAATAATGCGGGATTGAAAGGAGGAACACTATGTTATTCTGGCAGAGGTTGGCGCCTCAACTATTCAATTCTAGATAGTAAAAAATTGTATTATTATTTGTATCCTAAAAAATTAAATAACCTTTTTCTTAATCGCAAGAAAAAGATTTTTGAAAAATTTATATAAATGGGCCCGCGGACCAGCCAGGAGTGGTCGTCTCCTTGTCACGGAGAAAATCGAGGGTTCAAATCCCTTCGGGCCCGCATAATAGCCTATTTTCTTGCAAAACCTTTTTATCACTTGATTTTTGATTTTATTCATAGTATGAATTAAATCAGAATGAACCTTAAGAAAGGAGGGTTTGAAATGGATCCTAAAGAGAGAATTTTGCAAATCTATAAAAAGGTGTGTAAAAATTGTGAATGTATTGGCTTGGTGCCAAACAAACATAATACTTGTATTAAATGCTTGAGGGAAACATTAAAACTAAAAGCCTGGGAAAATATATGTTTACAGTGTGGTGAGAAAAAACAAGGTTTGCCACGCAGACACAAAATCTGCCTAGATTGTTTAGAAAAAAACCTTGCTCTTTCGAAAGAAGAGTTGACAAAGGTCTTAAACGACGAACAGAAAGTATATTTGAAAGAATATCTGATGTGGAAAGAGACTCGTACAAGTTTTATTATACTTATGAGTTAAAGCTAAAGATATTAAGAAATTAAGGGCTGAATAAGCCCTTTTTTTATTCTATATGTATCTCAACTCTTTTAGGGCTTTTTCGTATTTTTCTAAAGTATTTTTAGCTTCTTCTTTTGACAACGCAAACTCTTCCCATTCATGGACAATTTTATTTCTCACCTTGTGGGCTTCCCAAACGTTTTTCAGATTGTCAAAATCGCTCGGCTCAATAACCTTCAAGCGCTCTCCCAATGTTTTTCCTTCATAGCCGGTATTTTCCAAAATTTCATTCATCAAAGAATCGGCGCTGACAATGGCCATTTTCCAATCCGAAGGATTTTCAGAATCCAGGCGTTTTTTTATTTCTTTCCATCTGATAGTGCGGTCTACTGAAAGCTCCTCCACCACTAAAAATCTTGCCAAAGATTTAATCTCTTTTTTTCTTAATTGGAAAATCTTATATAAAACAAAAATTACAGCTAATGCAAAAACAATAGAAACAATAATGGAAATGAGCCTGTAATTAGCCCCGCTAAGCCATCTTAAAATCTCTGAAGATTTATTTATAATCTCCTTGGAATATTCAAAAATTTTATTAAGATCG
>JAHJXC010000061.1 GCA_018827845.1 Patescibacteria group bacterium | reverse complement strand
ATCTTGGAACGACAGTACCGACTATTATGGAAATCCAACAACGTGCAGAAACGGAAATATCAATGATTGTTATAAATACGGTTCAGGCACATCAATGGCTTCACCACACGTTGCAGGAGTGGCGGCGTTGATTATTGCGGCGGGTATTATCGATGAAAATGGTGACGGGAATATAAACGACGAGATTCGTTCCGTTCTACAATCAACAGCGATTGATTTAGGAGATACCGGCCGTGATCCTCAGTTCGGATTTGGGCTTGTTAATGCACTTGCCGCCGTATTTTCTGTAATACCTCCTGCTACAGGCACAATAAGCGGCAATGTAACTGATGCAGGTACACTTCTTCCTATTTCTGGGGCAACAGTAACAGACGGCACTCGTGTTACAACAACAGACATAAATGGCTACTACGTTATCTCCAGCGTACCCGAAGGTGCTTATACAGTAAGTGTTTCGGCGACAGGATATCAAAGCAACTCACAATCGGTAACAGTTGTCGGAAATACAAACACGACCGCAAACTTTTCCTTGCAAACAGTATCACAAGCGACAATAGTAAGTATTGATACGATTACATATACAACCGAGGGTGGCAAAAACAATGATAAACACTTAAACATTGCGATATCGCTTGTTGATGACTTAAGTAATGTTGTGTCCGGAGCATCAGTATCCATTGATCTTTCTCGTGACGGAAGTGTTGTAGGATCGGGAACAGGAACTACCGATTCCAACGGAGTAGTAATATTCACTTTGAAAAATGCTTCATCAGGGCATTACGAAACAAAAGTTATCGGCGTAAGTGCTACAGGATTAACATGGGATGACATAACACCCACGAACGGATATTATAAATTATAAATAAAGAAAAAGGCCGAAATTAACCCCTAAAATATACCCAAACATCATGAGTCGTCTTAACATTTTAACCAGCGTTACACTCTCCTTTTTGCTTCTCGGCATATTCTCTGTTGCCTTTGCGCAAAGCGATAAAGGCATGGAAATGAGTCAGCAACACAAAAGTAAGGTTTCTAATGTCGTGCAAGAGTTGAAAGATCTTGCCGGCAAAGATCAGAACATCGGCGAGGAAGTACGTGTCGTTGCGCAAGAACAGGAAGAATTAAATGAACGAGCTACTAATGCAATGGAAAAAGTTGAAGCACGAGGCGGATTCAAAACATTTCTTATAGGCACTGATTACAAAAACATCGGTGCATTAAGGAGCGAGGTGGTCACTACCCAAAATCATATTGACCGTTTAACGAAAGCGAAGGAGCGTGCAACGGACGATTCAATAAAAGCTGATTTGGATGCTCAAATCCAAGCACTGGAGGAAGCGAATACAAGCGCTTTGAACTTCATCCAGACAAACGAAAGCAAATTCAGTCTGTTCGGGTGGTTCGTCAGACTTTTCCAATAAGATCTGCGGAAAACGAAACTGCAAACTGGTGGTGAATAACCATCAGTTTTGTTTTGTGCAAGATCGCACGGAGAAAATTTGCAAATTTGGTGAAAATTTTTTATACTTTAATCAATGCGCGAAGAAAAGACTTTAATTATTATTAAGCCGGACGCTTTGCAGAGGAATTTGCTTGGCGAAATTATAGCTCGTTTTGAAAGAAAGGGTTTACGTATTACGGGTTTAAAAATGATTAAACTTGAAGACGCGCTCTTAGATGAACATTATTGCCACCACAAAGGCAAGCCGTTTTTTGAATCCCTTAAAAAATTTATGAAATCAGCGCCAGTGATAGTGATAGTACTCTCCGGTCTTAATGCCATAAATGCAGTGCGTCTAATTGTTGGTCCCACCAAGGGTTATGAGGCAGATGCCGGAAGTATCAGGGGCGATTTTTCCATTAGCGGACAGGCCAATATTGTCCATGCCTCTGATTCTTCTGAGACAGCTGAGGCAGAAATAAAGAGATTTTTCAAGCCGGACGAGCTGTTTGAATATAAAAGAGCGGATTTTGAGTTTATTTACGGCGAAGAAGAGCGGGGTGGATAAAATGTGAATAAGTTATGGATAAATAGTTGAAAAAGGAGTATAATATAATCAGGTTATTGGGGAGCAACTTCTTAGATCAAGTTGTTTCAATCGGGAGGTCTATATCTTGTCCTGCCTTGGCAGGACATTGCGACCACCCACCTGGCATATGAGCTGGGAGTACTCCTCCAATAACCTAAAGAGTGTCCCGAGCCTGTCGAGGGATTTTCTTTTTTAAGAATATATATTAGAATGATAATTATCCATGCTTTCCAAGGAAAATCTTTCTAAATTCATTATTTTAATTTTTTTAGCAATTTTTATTTTTCACATCCTGGCTGTTTGTTTTTATTTGTATTGGGTAGTGTGGTGGCTTGATATTATTATGCATGTCTTAGGAGGTTTATGGATAGCATTATTGGCGGCTTGGTTTTTATATTTTTCAGGCAAAGTGAATATCAATAATACATCTTCATTCTCTGTTTTAATTATTATATTAGGCATAGTTGCCCTGGGAGGAGTTTTGTGGGAATTTTTTGAATTTTCTTTTGATAAAATTATTCTCGGCAAAATAGGAAATTTCATAAAATTGGCCGGGCCAGTGCAATTGGGCGTGTCAGACACGATGTCAGATTTGTTTTTTGATCTCGCAGGCGGATTATTAGGAGGATTAATTTTTTTAAAAAGAATCAAACATGAAAAAACTTAACCCCGTTAAAATTTCTTTTTTGGGCGGAGTGGAAGAGGTTACAGGCTCCAATTATTTGCTTGAATGCAGTCCCGACGCAAGGTCGGGGCGAGCAACAAGATTGCTCGTTGACTGCGGGCTTTTTCAGGGTTCAAAAATAAATGAGGATAAAAATTACGAGCCTTTTTCATTTGACCCGAAATCAATAAATGTGCTGATTATAACCCATGCGCACCTTGATCATATTGGAAGAGTGCCAAAATTGGCAAAAGAAGGATTTAGCGGAAAAATCTATTCTACCTTGCCCACCCGCGATCTTGCAAAATTGATGCTTATAGACAGCATGGGTGTTTTAGAGAAAGAAAGCAGGAGAAACAAGAAAAAATTAATCTACCAGGAAAAGGATGTAGAAAAAGCAATGAATCAATGGGAAGCAAAAGATTATCTTCAGGAATTTCAGGTAGGAGATTTTAAAATAAAGCTAAGAGAGGCCGGCCATATTCTGGGATCAGCAATGATTGAGGTGGTATATAAAAATAAAAAAATCGTCTTTACCGGGGACCTTGGCAATCCCTTGACCCCGCTTTTAAGAGACCCTGAACCGGTTGTAGATGCGGATTATCTTGTTATTGAAAGTACATACGGAGACCGCGAGCATGAAGATGCAAAAAAAACAGTTTTAAAATTGGAAAGAGTTATAGAAGATACAATAAAAAAAGGAGGAGTTTTAATGATACCGGCTTTTTCTCTTGAGCGGACTCAAAAACTTCTTTTTGAAATTAATAATCTGGTTGAACATGGACGTATTCCCAGGGTGCCGATTTTTCTTGACAGTCCTCTGTCTATTAAAGCCACGGGCATTTACAAAAATTATCAGAATTATTTTAATGAGGAAGCCAAAGATATCATTCGGTCAGGCGACGATCTTTTTAAATTTCCTGGCCTGAAAATGACTTTGACCACAGAGGAATCAAGGGCCATAAATGATGTGCCGGCGCCCAAAATAATCATTGCCGGCTCAGGCATGTCTAATGGCGGACGCATTATTCATCATGAGCGCCGCTACTTAAGTGATTCCCGAAATACACTATTAATAGTGAGTTTTCAGGCAGCGGGTTCTCTGGGCAGGCAGCTGGAAGAGGGCGCAAAAGCAGTCAATATTTTGGGCGATATTATTCCGGTCAGTGCCAGAATTGAGAATATCAGAGGATTTTCCTGCCATCCTGATACAAATGAACTTTATGAGTTTGTTAAGCATACGGCCGACACTGTTAAAAAAGTTTTTGTGGTTCAGGGTGAACCAAAAGCATCTTTGTTTTTTACTCAAAGATTGCGCGATTGTTTGGGCGTAGATGCAGTTGTGCCAAAACTTGGAGATTTATATCAACTTGATGTATAATATTTTTTATGAACAACAAAAGACATCCGCATCTTAAAATAAAAATCTGTGTTTCAGGCGCCGCAGAGACCGCTCATTGCGGACCTGATGCCCTGGAAAAAGCCAAAGAATTAGGCAGAGAAATAGTGCGTCATAATGCAGTTCTGATTTCAGGAGCCACCACGGGTTTTCCTTTATGGGCAGCAATGGGCGCCAAAGAAGAAGATGGAATTTCTATCGGCCTTTCGCCTGCCTCGTCAGAAAAAGAGCATGTCAAGGATTTTAAACTTCCCTTAGAATATTTGGATTTAATTATTTTCACTGGCTTCGGCTATTCAGGAAGAAATCTGCTTTTAACCAGATCTTCCGATGCTATAATAGTCGGCTGCGGAAGAATGGGTACTATAAACGAATTTACCGTTGCTTTTGAAGATAATAAGCCAATCGGCATTCTTCAGGGCAGCTGGCAGACCGATGAATTAGTGGAGAAAATTATACAAGAAACTCACAGGGGAGGAGGCAAGGTGATTTTTGATTCAGATCCCAAAAAGCTCGTAAGTAGGCTTATTGAAATCATCAACAAAGAAAAACTTAGATAATTAATGACTCAGCTTTATATAAAAGGTATTGGCATGATGATTGGAATGATTTTTGGAGCCGGTATTTTTGCCTTGCCCTATGTTTTTTCTCAAGCCGGACTCTTTTGGGGAATTGCTCACTTTATTATAGCCTTCCTTATTTTGCTTTTCCTGCATTTTTTATACGGAGAGGTGGCTTTTTTCACAAAAGGCAGGCATCGATTTACCGGTTATGTAGAAATATTTTTAGGCAAAAGAGCAAAGCAATTTGCTTTTTTGACAACCATGGCTTCTTATTACGGCACCTTGCTTGTCTACGGTCTTTTAGCTGGACTTTTTTTGTCTAATTTTTGGCAGGGTAATTATAAATTACAAATATCATTAATATTTTTTATAATAGCCGCTCTGGTACTTCTTTTAAGAATGGTTAGAATCGCGGAAATAAATTTTTATCTGACCGTTCCGCTTTTTGGCTTTATTATTTATTTGCTTTTTGTTTCTTTGCCGAGTATAAAAATGGGGAATTTTGTCGGGGTTGGTGATATAAATGCCAACTGGTTTTTACCTTATGGCGTTTGGTTATTTGCCTTGGGCGGTTTTGCCGCTCTTCCTGAAGTTAGAGATATTTTTGCCAGTTCCAATATCAAGCATTTTAAAAGGGGGATTTTAATCAGTCTTGCTGTTTCAGCTTTATTTTATTTTTTATTTATTTTTGCTGTGTGGGGAGTAAGCGGAATTAGTACTTCAAAAGATGCCCTTTCCGGGCTTTTGGGAATCCTTGGCCAGAAAGCGCTTTTAATCGGATCTCTTATTGGATTTTTGGCTGTTTTTACTTCTTATCTGGCTTTGGCCATTGATATGAAGAATATTTTTAGGTTTGATTATGGAATTTCTAGATTTTTTGCCTGGGGTTTGACTGTTGTGCCGCCTGTGATTCTTTTTTTCTTAGGGGCTACTGACTTTGTCAGGATTTTAGGGATTATTGGCGTTTTGGGATTGGGTACGCTTGGCATTTTTATAATTTTTATGGCGCGAAATTTAAGAAAAAGAATTAAACAAAATGATCCAGGCGATATGCTTGAAGACGGAAAAATAGAGTACAGCAAACCAACCAAAATTCTTCAAACAATCGTCTTAATTGCCATTCTCGCCGGCGTAGTCTACGAACTCTGGCGGATCTTTGGGTAACTTACATTTTTTATATCGCGAGGTATAATGAATAATATGGAGAAAGATTTAAGTAAAATAATCCAAGATTTAAGGGAGTATATTGAGAAACGGGAGGATATTTTGATGGCTTTTGTTTTTGGTTCGCAAGTAAAAGGCACAACAACTCTTGAATCTGATTTTGATATAGCTGTTTACTTTAAGCCAAAAACAGGTGTATTAGAATACGAAGATGATATTTTTTATGAAGGAGAAACTGAAATATGGAATGATCTTGAAAAGATGGTTGAACGCAGGGTGGATTTTGTTGTGTTGAATAGAGTGCCAGCAATCTTAAGTTTTCCAATAATAAACAAAGGTATAGCCATCATTATTAAAGATAGAAGTATATATTTAAAATTCCTCTTGATAGTGAGTTCTTTGGCAGAAGATTTTAGAAGATTTATTCGCGATTTTAAGGAAATTAAAGCCCGCTCCGCCTCATTAACCCCAGAGGATGAAGATCGGCTTATTAAACTTACGGATTTTCTAGAGAGAGAATTGAATGATTATGAAAAGTATGAAAATATTGATTTTAAAATTTACGAAGACAATAGAGAAAAAAGAAGAAGCATGGAAAGATGGGTTGAAAATATTATTAATGTCTCCATTGATATTGCAAAGATTTTACTTGCTTCTGAAAAAAAGCAGATTCCCGATACATATGTTGATACAGTGAATCTCTTGGCTATTTTAAATAATTTTAACGAGGAAATTTCGCAAAAAATGGCTTCTTTTGTAAAACTGAGAAATTTGATGGCGCATGAATATTTGGATTTGCGTTTCAGTCAAATTCAGGAATTTATCAAGGAAGTAAAAATTTATCGCTATTTAACTGAGTATACCGATAATTTTTTAAAGAAAAATTGATAATCTGATGAAAATAGTTGCGGATTTGCATATTCATTCTAAATATTCACGGGCGGTTTCTCAAGAGATGACTCTTGAGAATATTGATGTTTGGGCAAGAAAAAAAGGGATTCAGGTTATGGCTACCGGAGATTTTACTCATCCCCAGTGGTTTAATGAAATTAAAACAAAACTTAAACAATCCGAAGATGGATTATATAAAATACCCGCCCGACTTCGCTACGACGAAGTCGTTGCGGGCGGGCAAAATACCAGATTTATGCTTACCACGGAAATTTCCAGCATTTATTCAAAAAATGGAAAAGTGCGGAGAATCCATAATCTCATTTTTGCGCCGTCAATTGAAGCAGTAGAAAAAATTAACACCAAACTCGGGTGGATCGGCAATTTAAAATCCGACGGCCGGCCCATTCTCGGACTGGATTCAAAAGAGTTATTAAAAATAGTTTTAGATGCTGATGAAAAATGCGTACTTGTGCCGGCTCATGCCTGGACTCCGTGGTTTTCAATTTTCGGCTCAATGTCCGGTTTTGATTCCATTGAAGAATGTTTTGAAGAAATGGCTCCGTATATTTTTGCCATTGAAACAGGCCTCTCGTCTGATCCGTCAATGAACTGGCGGTTATCAGCCCTTGATAAAATTTCTTTAATTTCCAATTCTGATTCCCATTCGCTTCAAAAACTGGGCAGGGAAGCAAATGTTTTTGATTGTGAACTTTCCTATGGCGGAATTATTGACGTAATCAAATCAAAAGACCCGAAAAAATTTTTATATACTATAGAATTTTTCCCAGAAGAAGGGAAATATCACTATGATGGCCATCGCGACTGCGGAATTTCTTTCTCGCCAAGCGAGACAAAAAAACACGGAGATAAGTGCCCTGTTTGCGGAAAAAATTTAACAGTTGGTGTGTTAAACAGGGTAAATGAATTAGCAGATAGAAAAGATGGTGAAAAACCAGCAAACGTAATTCCGTACAAAAATCTTATTTCTTTAGATGAAATTATTGGAGAAGCTTTTGGCGTTGGCCCGAAGTCAAAAAAAGTTATGGCAGCTTATGAAAAATTAATTTCTGCGCTCGGAAGCGAATTAAAAATTTTAGAAGAATCTTCATACGATGAAATTGCGGGCGCAAGCGACCAAAAAATCGCAGAGGCAGTAAAAAAAGTTAGGGAAGGAAAAGTTAATATTAAGCCGGGTTATGACGGAGAATACGGCAAGATTTCTATTTTTGGAGAGGATGAAAAAAAAGAAAAACCTCAAGCAACACTATTTTAGTAAAAAAATAAGCCATTCCAAGGGGAATGGCCTTTTGTTGAAAAGATTTATTTTTTAATGTCCAAATTAGATGGTGCAGGGGAGGAGAGGTCAGGGAGAAAGTTAACTTTCTAATTTTGTCTTTTGAAGACCAAGTTGAGACTCATATCCTCTGGCCCCGCTTTATATCAATGAATCTACTTTTATAATAGTAAAAAAACACAACTCCTGCAAGTGGGGGTTGTGGATAACTTTAAATTGTGTATAATCTTTAAATTGTGTATAATCTTTTACAGAGCTATTTTTTAGTCCTTTGGCAAATTAAATAAAAATCGAAAAGGAGCGAAAGATGAAAAAATTAATTGCTGTCTTTATATTCATAGTCTTTAATTTTTTGTTAGGCTTTTCTTTTGCTGAAGAAAAAGAATTCAGGGAAGATGACGCGCACAAACTTGTAGACAAGGGAATTGATTATTGTAAGGCAGCGGAAAAGATCTGGAGTGACTATAAGGTAGATCAATATTGCCGCAAAGCCTTAAGATTTTTTCACAAGGCTCTCCGTATCGGCGGATTGACAGAAAAAGAATTGATTGATGTGTATGTGAATCAAGGGGCCTGTTACGGCTATATGCGCTACTATAATAAAGCAGCTGAAAGTTTCAGCAAGGCTTTAAAGATTGAGCCCGAAAACATTCTGGCACTATTGAATCGCGCTGTTAATTATGCAAATACA
Organism: Patescibacteria group bacterium; assembly: GCA_018827845.1. Lineage (GTDB taxonomy): Bacteria > Patescibacteriota > Minisyncoccia > UBA9983 > UBA9983 > JAHIER01. The sequence goes on along the minus strand of JAHJXC010000061.1, from coordinate 151 downwards.
GGACAAAAATTTAAGGCAATGGAAGATTTGGAAAAAGTAATAGAATTGGATTCCCATTCTCCCCAAGGGGAATTTGCGCAAAAAGCAGAGGGAATACTGGATCGTTTATAAAAAAGATTGACAGAAAAATTTAGCAAGTATAAGATTATAT
>JAHJXC010000060.1 GCA_018827845.1 Patescibacteria group bacterium | reverse complement strand
GATCCTTATCTTTTTCAGCAACAAGCTTGAGGGATTCCGCTTCTTTTTGAATTATATCTCCGAATTCTGCCTGGAGAGTTTTGCTGTATTGATTTAAAACATTTTTTATAGAGTCAACGCTGGTCAATCGCGGTTTAATTTTTAAATTTAATTTCTTTTTTATAAAATCAATGGTTTCCAAATCTTCAGGATCAAGCATGGCTACCTCAAGTTCTCCGCCCTTTTTGTTATAGGCCACAATATTATGGGTTCTGGCAATGGGCTCTGGTATTAAACTCAACATCTCAAAAGGAATCTTCTCATTCTTTAGATCAACATAAGGTATGCCCAAAATGTACGCTTGGAGCCGCCGCAAATCATCCTCAGTAATCTTTCCTTTGGAAACAAGAATTTTTCCAAGATCTTTCTTGGTCTTATTAGCTTCTTCTTCTGCCTCCTGGAGATCCTTGCTAGTGACAAGGCCTGAGTCAAGCAAAAATAGTTTTAATTGTTGAAATTCAGGTCTCATTTTGGACTAATACTTCCTTAACTTTCTTTAGAATATCGTCCAAGGAATAATTGGCCTTTACAAGATAGGTATAAGCGCCCAAAGAAAGCGCTTTTTCAATATCCTGCGCTCCCTCTAAATTGGTCAAAACAACAACAGGAATCTTGGCCAAACGGGGATTGGCCTTAAGTTCTTTTAATACGTCAAAACCGTTCTTTTTGGGCAAAATAAGGTCAAGCAAAATTATGTCCGGCATTTTTTCTTCTGCAAGTTTAAGCCCTGAAACTCCGTCATTGGCAGAAAACAATTCAAATCCTCCTTGCTTAAAAATTTCCTCAAGCATTTTTTGGAGCCGTGTTTCATCTTCTATGGCGAGTATTTTTTGCATACTTTTATTTTTTGTATTTTATGTTAGTAATTGGCAAAGTAAGCCAAAATGTTGAACCTCGACCTTCTATACTATTGAATCCAATTTTTCCTCCGGATAGCTCGGCTATTGCCTTAGCGATAAACAGGCCGATTCCGCTTCCTTCAGTTTGATAAAAGAAAGTATCCTCATTGCGGAAAAATTTCGTAAATACCTTCTTAGTTTCCTTTTCAGAAATTCCTGCGCCCTCGTCGCTTATGGCGCAACGGATACGATCTTCAAATTTATCAAGAGAAACCGTAACCTTCCCTCCGTTAACGCTATAGCGTATGGCATTATCTATCAGATGAAAAATAACATTCCTGATTCTTGCTTTGTCAGCAAAAACATCAGGCAGAATCTCGGGTGCTGAAACAAAAATCTCAACTCCGGCCTGCTCTGAAATTTCTCTTTCTGATTGAATCACTTCATCTACCACCTCTTTTAAAGAGAAGCCAGAGGGGTTCAAGATCAAACTTCTGTCTTCAACACGGTTCAATTCCAAAAGGTCATTGACTATTCTGATCATTTTTTCATTCTGTTTTTGTATTTCTGTTAGGACAGTTTCCGTTTGCTCCTCGTTTAAAACAGATTTTTTGCCCAAGATGAGATCTATCTGCCATTTTATAGATGAGAGCGGCGACCGCAGGCGGTGGGACATTATGCTGATAAACTCGGATTTCTGTTTTGAGGACCGCGCTATTCTTTCAAAAGATGACACGATTGTAAAATTTATTATAAAAAGAATGGCTGTGACAATTAAAACAATTAAAGCCACTATTTCGGGTTCTGCAAACTTTTGGGCCACAAAGTTAGTAAGAATTATGCTGAGAATTATAACCAGACCCATTATCAAAAAAAGGAATGGCGGGCACTGCCAAAGAGTGATTCTGTATTCCCGGCACTGTTTGGCAAAATTAAACTGGTCAGCGATGCTTTTTAAGGCTTTCATGGTATTAGAATAATTATAGCAAAAGTCTGGTTGACTTCCAAGATGTCTAGTGCTAGGAATTAAGTCAGATTAAAAAACCAAAAAAGAAAGGGAGATATTATGCCAATAGATATGGTGCAAAGATTAGTTGTAGAAGTCGATTCTATAAAATTACTTGAGGAGTATTTAAGATTAGTTATGGCGACCGCCCTTAATTCCAATGAGGAGTTGGCAGTAAAGATTGTTGATAGAAAAGAAAAAAATCTTATTCTTTATCTCCCGCCTCCATTGTCAAACCAAGAAAAACATTTCCCAATTATTCTTGTGGGCGGATGGTATATATCAGAAGAAGGAAAGGAAAATTCCTATTTTAATGGTTATAGACCCTGGGAAACCTTTAAATCCGAGGAGGAAACCTCTGCGGTGGATACTGCCATCCGGCACATTAAAAATCTTATTAAAGAATACTGGACGGAATGGAGCGCAGAATTTAAGAAAAAATTTGGAGACGGATATAATGCTTTTTTTAACATATATGACGGCAGTGTTGGCCTTGGATATGAATTAAGGACTTGCAATTGTTTTCCAGAACAGCTTGCCATATCAATAGTGCATATGTATTACGGAGAATAATTTACGTAGAGCTGGTTGTTGCCAATCAGCTCTTTTTTATCTCTTTGACCTAAACCTTGTTTGGGACAAGTGTAATTTATATACATGTCAACCTGCCACGTTGACGTGCCACGTTGAAATTTCCTTGACAAGAAATTCGGGGTGTTTATAATGAAGATAGTCCGTTCCTGAAACGGGCATTATTTTTAAAAATATGGATTTAAAATCATTACAATCTGCGCTTGAGCAGCTTGAGGTGGAAAGAAATATCCCCAGAGAAAAAATTATAGAAGCAATCCAAGACGCTCTGGCTGCTGCTTATAAAAAAGATTGCGGTAAAAAAGGGCAAATTGTCCGGGCTAATTTTGATATGGAAACAGGCGAAACAATATTTTCTCAAATCAAAATTGTGGTTGATGAATCAATGCTAAAACCAGAAGGGGAAGCTCCGACGCTCGAAGAGGTCGTCGGGGAGGAACGAAAGGTTAAGTTTAATCCCGACCATCACATAATGATAGATGAGGCCAAAAAAATAAAGAAAAAAATCAATCCAGGCGAGGAAATAGTTTTTCCGCTTGAGTCCAAAAAAGATTACGGAAGAATTGCCGCCCAAACAGCCAAGCAGGTTATAATTCAAAAAATAAAAGAAGCGGAAAGATCGTCTATTTTTGATGAATTTAAAAACAAGCAGGGGCAGATAATCAGCGGCATTGTTCAGCGCATTGAAAACAGCAATGTTTTTGTTGACCTTGGAAGAACCACGGCGATTTTACCCAGAGATGAACAGATTAAAGGAGAACGCTACCGAATAGGCGAAAGAGTAAAAGCAGTTATATTTTTTGTGGAAGAAAGCCCGAAGGGGATCGGCGTTTATCTTTCCCGCTCCCATCCCAAATTTATTTCCGAGCTTTTTAAATTAGAAGTGCCGGAGATCGGCAACAGCATTGTAGAAATCAAAAGCATTGCCAGGGAAGCAGGCTCAAGATCAAAAGTTGCTGTTTATTCAAACGAAGAAAGCATTGATCCTGTGGGGTCGTGCGTTGGACAGAAAGGAACAAGGATTAATACCGTGATTTCCGAACTGGGAGGCGAAAAAATTGATGTCATAGAATGGTCTGATGATGCTGATGAATTTATTGGCCATGCTCTTTCGCCGGCAAAAACCTTAGAGGTGGAAACAAACAAAAAAACAAAAGAGGCAAAGGTGATGGTGGATGAAGACCAGCTTTCTTTGGCTATTGGCAAGGGAGGCCAAAATGTCCGATTGGCTGCCAAACTGACTGGCTGGAAGCTTGATATCCGCTCCCGCGAAGGCAAATCCGTGGCCAAAGCCAGTGAAGAAGGCGAAGTTATCGGAGAGGCGATGGAGGAAAAATAAAGTGGACAAAGTTAAAATATTCTGGTAACATACATAATCAGATAGCAAAAAATTTATATTTAGAAAGGAGCAGGAGATGGCTGATAGAATGATAGAATTATTAAAGATTTACGACGAAATAAAAAAGGAAAGTGGTCAGGTAGAACCACTAGAGTATGATAAAGAATTTTTTTGTTCGATTGAATAATGGTAGCGGGGATACTCGCTACCTATTTTTTTTAAAAATTGCGTTTTGAAGATAATTTTGATAAACTAATAAATTGTATGATAATTTATTTTGTTATTTTTTCCGGCCTCGTTGCTATTGGCTTTGCATTTTTTGTAAGAATGGGAATTTTAAAAAATCCCCAGGGCAATGAAAAAATGGTTGAGATAAGTTTAGCCATTCAGGAAGGGTCAAAAGCTTATTTAAAAAGGCAATACAAAACTGTTTCTGTTGTGGCCGTGATTATCATTGCCCTGCTTTGGATTTTTTTGAATTTAAATACTGCTATTGGATTTTTAATAGGCGCTGTTGCCTCTGCTTTGGCCGGATATTTCGGCATGCTCACTGCTGTAATGAGCAATTCGCGCGTGGCTGAAAAAGCTAGGTCAGGAATTGCACCGGCCTTTCGCTTGTCTTTTCTAGGCGGTTCAGTAACTGGTTTTTTAGTGGCTGGTCTGGCTCTTTTTGTTGTTGCTTTGTTTTGGCTGATAACAAAAGATATTAATTCTCTTATTGGGCTGGGATTTGGCGGTTCTTTAATTTCTGTTTTTTCCCGTTTGGGCGGAGGAATTTATACCAAAGCGGCTGATGTAGGCGCTGATCTTGTGGGAAAAATAGAAGCCGGGATTCCAGAAGATGATCCCAGAAACCCTGCTGTTATTGCAGACAATGTGGGCGATAATGTGGGCGACTGCGCTGGTATGGCTGCTGATCTTTTTGAGACCTATGCTGTAACCACTATCGCAGCCATGCTTTTGGGAAGTTTGATTTATCCGGGAAATGCAGATGTTATTCTTCTTCCTCTAATCTTGGGCGGCATAGCCATTATTGCCTCTTTAATCAGTACTTTTTTTGTAAACCTGCCTGCCGGCAAGGCAGGAATTTCTTCAAAAAGCTCGGGTGAAAGTTCAATAATGCGGGGATTATACAAAGGAATAATTGCTTCAGCTGTTATTTCTATGATTGGCTTTTGGCCAGCCATAAAATATCTCTCTGGTTTTGAACATTGGCTAAAACTCTATTTGGCTGGAATAATCGGCCTGGTCATTACTTTCTTAATAGTGGCCATTACTGAATATTACACTTCTAAAAAATTCCGTCCTGTCCAATCAATTGCCCAAGCCTCAAAGTCCGGTCATGCCACAAATATTATTTATGGCTTGTCAGTCTCCATGGAAGCAACCGTTCTGCCTATTGTTGTTATTACTCTTGGAATTCTAGGTGCTTATTATCTTTTCGGACTTTATGGCATTGCTATTGCCGCGGTTTCCATGCTCTCTTTAACAGGAATAATTGTGGCCATTGATTCATTTGGCCCCATTACTGACAATGCTGGAGGAATCGCGGAAATGGCAAATCTTCCTGCAGAAATCAGAAAATCAACAGACGCGCTTGACGCAGTTGGCAATACTACTAAGGCAGTGACCAAAGGTTATGCCATTGGTTCAGCAGGATTAGCAGCACTTGTTTTGTTTGGTTCTTATGTTGCAGAAATAGAGCGATTGGGAAAATCATTGACATTTGAACTTCAAAATCCTTTAGTATTAGCCGGACTTTTTATTGGCGCTCTACTTCCTTATCTTTTTGGTGCGCTCTCTCTGAAAGCAGTTGGCAAAACAGCCGGCAGTATTGTTGAAGAAGTGCGCAGGCAATTCAGAGAAATAAAAGGCATAATGACAGGCGAACAAAAGCCGGATTATGCTCAATGCGTTGATATTGCCACGCGCTCAGCGCTTAAGGAAATGGTTTTGCCAGCCATTCTTCCTATATTAATAACTATTCTTGTGGCTCTTGTTTTTGGCGCGCAGGCATTGGGAGGGCTTTTAATTGGCGTGATTATTTCTGGATTGCTTGTGGCAATCTCAATGACTTCAGGAGGAGCGGCATGGGATAATGCCAAAAAATTTATTGAGGAAGGGAATCATGGCGGGAAGGGTTCATTCGCCCATCAAGCAGCAGTAACTGGCGACACTGTCGGCGACCCGTACAAAGACACTGCCGGCCCCGCCATCAACCCGATGATAAAAGTCGTCAACATCGTGGCACTGCTTTTAATTCCGCTGTTGTTTTAAAAAAAGTGCAGATTATTGTCTGCACTTTTTACTACTAAATTAACTTTTTTAATGCTTGTTGTATTTCGTTTAAAGCCTTCCGTCCGAGATTTTTTGTTTTTAATAATTCAATATCCGTCAGTTTTATCAGATCTCCCACATTTTTAATACCATGCGAGGATAAACAATTATACGATCTACTTGATAATCCCAACTGATCTACGGGCCTATCAAGGACATGCTTAAACATTTCCTGCTTTCTTTCCACAGCTTTCTGAAACGGATCCAAAATATCATTATATAAACTACCGCTTCTTTCAAGAACCTTAACCATCTCACTGATTTTCGAAGACAACTCAAGTAATCTTTTTTCGACATACTTATCGTCTTCAATTTTTTCAGAAATCTCTTTAATGGTTCTTTTAATGTAATCTAAGAAAGCTTGTTTTAATTTTTTACCTTCCATCGCAACACCTCCGTTTTTAAGATTTTCCGCCTAAGACGGTCCGCCAAGGGCGGATTAAATTTCCAACTCTCCGCCTCCAATCATACCAAACTCTTCCCCAATTTGTCAACCCATCATATTCATACGATCGTATCTATTTGATTGATTTGCTACGGAGATGTATACTAGAATTGATGCCTAGAAAATTAGGTTCAACGCAAAAGAAAATATTAATTCTACTTTTTGGAGGATTGGCTCTTGGTCTTTCTCGCTCCCCCAAAACATCATTCCAAATTATTAAAGAAATGAAAAAAGAATGGAACTGGATTAATCAACAGAATTTAAAAAGAGCGATTAAAAAATTATATGAATCAAAATTAGTAAAAGAAAAAGAGAATCCTGATGGCACAGTGACATTAATATTGACTGAAAAAGGCAAAGAAAAAGCCCTTACTTATAATTTAGATGAAATGAAAATTGAAAAACCAAAAGCATGGGATAAAAAATGGCGAATTGTGCTTTTTGATGTGCCGGAAAAAGCAAGGAAAACAAGGGACGCATTCAGGCAGCATTTGAAACAGCTGAATTTTTACGAATTCCAAAAATCAGTTTTTATCCATCCTTATGATTGCAAGGATGAAATTGAATATCTTATAGAATTTTACAATGCTAGAAGATTTATAAGATTTGTTGTGGCTGATTCGTTGGATAACGAACTGCATCTTAAAAATCATTTCAATTTGAGGAATTAATCATATTCATACGATCGTTTCTATTTGATTAATTTAGTTTTTTGACTAAAAATAAAGTTTTGGCTTAAATTTTCTATTTTAATTTCAAACTCCAGAGGGTGCTGTCTTTTTTGTTTGTGAAGATTAAATAATCTTCATCAAAGGTTAAAAATGGATTAATGATGTCTGTTTCTGAATTTTCTAATAAAATGTTCGTTTCGCTGGTTGAAAGATTAATCATCCAAACAGCGTCATTAAAAGAAGCCAGGCCTTGATACCAATCGTCAAGATTATTTACAGTCAATGAAAGAACAGGAACTCCGCAAAAAACCACTGATTTGTCTTTTTTGCTCCATATGCATTTTTCAGCCAAAGTATCCAGGCCAAGGGCGCTGGAACTTTTTTCTTTTATATCTAAAATCTTTGTACTGGTTTTTCCTCTTTCGTTCTGGCTGTAGAGAATTTTTTTGGCATCAGGAGAAACTAAGGCAGACAGGCCTTTAATATCGCCGAGAATTTTGTCTAAACTCTTTGTTTTTATATTAAGAAAATACAGGAATCCTTCTGTACTGCTTGATGGCTTGGTAAGAAGAGAAACAATATCCGATGATGGCCAGTTCACAATGAATTCGCTGAAAGGAGTCTCTAAAACCTGCTTTTGTTTTTCATTGCCAAACGTTGCTGTAATCCCGATATTTGTATCTTTTGAAGGAATAATATAAAAAATATTGTTTTCAATTGGCGAAACTGCCATGGCTTTTATTTCATTGGCTAGGAAAATTCCTTCAATGCTAGTAGTTGTTGCAATTGACCCGCTGAAATTTCGGACATTAAAATAATCTCCAGAATCTTCAAGATATCTTATAACCAAACTCCCTGCATCAGCAGACCAGAATGATTCAAATGATTTGAGAATGGTGGTGTTGGAAATTCGTTCTCTGCCCTGGCCATCAGGATTTATTTCAAAAATATGGCCGGTTGCTTTTTCAATATATCTTATGGTGGTGCTTGCCTGCCCGCCTTCGCTATGCTCAGGCATTGCGGGCGTGGCTGGTGCTGCACCAGAAACCGCGTTGGGAGTGAGTTGGATAAAATTTCGGCCTTCAACAAAACCAGGAGGCGCAGGACTGCCACTCGGAAATGTATCACCGTTTATATCACGCTCTCCTCCAAACGGGAAAAAACTGGAAAAAATTCCTCCATCTCCATTCGTAGCATTGCCATTTCTGGAAAAATACCAAATAGCTCCGCCTGCTATAAGCAGTATTATGATGACTATTGTTAAAATTAAAATTTTTCTGTTCATATGTTATTTTTGACTAGCACAAGAAGCCATACCAGTATCACAACCACACCCGTACCAAGCCCCTATGCTAATATGATAATGATCTCCTTCATTCTTGCACTTGGCTGTAGTGGAATAATTACCTAACACTCCGCCGCAACCAGCAGCCGCCCCAGCCACTGTGGCATAAGAAGAAGGGCTAACATCTATGGCATAAGAACCTTTACTGACGCAAGATGAACTGCTGCCTCCATAATGACAAGAGTTTTTAGCGTGCTGACAATTATTTGGGTCATTAAAACTTTCACTAGGATCTGTAGGATTACACAAACCTAGGGCAATATTGTCGTCAGTTCTTGAAGTAATAATCAACCCCGGCACACTGTTTTTAATACAACTAATAAAACCTGATAATTCAGGTGATACAGTATTATTAAATTCTGTTGGAGGAGGTGTGGGTGTCGCTGGCGGGAGTTTGCTTTCAATGGTGGCAGGCGGGATTCCGAATTTGCCTGTTACAAAATCCGGATTAATTGTATTAAGAAGAAGCCAGGCAGAGACCGCCAAAAGAAGCCCCCAGAGCGCCATTTCAATCATTTCCCTGCCCTTGCTATGCGCTGTTTCACTGGCTCCGCCCACAATAATATATATTCCGCCAATAACGATTTTTAAGACTGCCAAAAATATGGCAGCGCCTAAGGCAAACCTGTAAAGCCAAGTAAGATAATCTGAAAGGCCGGTTTCCACTATTTCTCCAGCGCCTTCCGGCAGGGGCTGCAAAAGTTCGTAAGCAGAAACAATCTCAAAACTTAAAGCGCAAAGCGCAAAACAACAAACTAAAACTAAAAATATTTTAAATCCTGCGTTTTTCATATTCCAAAATTAATCTTTAAGCTTTTTTCAGTAAATTGCAGAACATTTATGGGATTCTGGATTCTTAGATTTATTAAAGCGCTGCCAGGGCCGCTATCTACCCGGAAGTCAGCTGTATTCTTTTTCTCGCCAGGCTCCATGCTTTGATTATTCATTTTCCATTGATAAGAAAGGCTGTTTAAATTTTTACTGGAAAAAAAGTATGGCTCAGCTCTCACGCTTATCTCATTTTCCCCTAATTCAATTTCGCTACCTAAGGCGCTGTTATAATTGACGCCTTCCATAGGATTATCTTTGTAAAAAATAATTTTCGGCTCTCCGATTTTTATCTTGATTTTTTTTTCAGCAATAATGTTTTTATTATAACTGGAAACAGTCACCTTAACGCTGTCTTCTCCAAAAACTCCTGAAGACCTAAAAGAAAAAGACCTTTTGCCAAATCCTGAAATATCCGGTTTGTTCTTAAAATTAATCTCCCAGTCATAAATAAGCTGGGAGGCTGAAATTTTTTCTCCATTGGAATAAAATTCAGGAAAGGCACTCACCTTTATTATTGATTCAGAAGAAGGAATGGCTTTAGCTTTGTAAGAAACAGGTGTGTAAGTGTCTGCTTCCCACAAAATATCCAGCCCTGCTGGCTGAAAAGTCATGGTCTTATCCAATTTTAAGCCGTCTTTAGTAATAATGACAATACTGAGAGTGGTTTTGGAGCCAATATCGCCCACGGAAAAACTGAAATTTCTTTTTCCTGTTCCGCTCAATTTTACTGCTCCATTAACAATCCAGGAAATATCCGAGCGGTCAACATCAAAACTGTAACTGATTATCTTCGCGCTCACTGTCTGGTTCGGTGCCGGAACTTCAGGGGAAAGTTCAACAGTAAAATCCTCTCCGATTGCCAATGCCTGCTGAAACAAAGCCAAAATGCCCAAAACCGCAACTGAAATCAAAATTTTTGCAACATTATTTTTCATAAATCTCTTTTTAAATTATAACACTACTTATCATTAAGGGCTATTCTAATAAGGGCTGCGGCAATGTTGACCGGCAAAACACTGAGAAAAAAATCAAAAATACTGCCAATGCCTATTGGCAGGACTATTCTTGTAAATTCTGAGCCACCCTTGCTTTTGGGTCCAAAATACAAAAACAAAACCAAGCCAAAAAGCAAATTAAAAACAACGCTAATAAAAGGAATGAGAGCCAGAATGTCAAAAATTACAGCAGCCATTAAAATAAGCCAGTGATTTGAAACTTTTTTGCCAAAAGAAAAAACTAACCCCGCTTTAGCAATTGGACTAGCAACAATGGCTTTTCTGGCCTGATTTAACATCGCCAATCTCTCGTCTTCAATTGTATTTACATCATTCATTTGCTTGTGCGAATTCTTCTTTTGCTTTTTTAATTGCCATAAGTTGGGCAGGATCAGAAGTAATAATCTGGTCCTCAGTATAAGAAGCCAGAATTTTTATTGCCACATGTTTTAATCCTGCAAAGAAAATACCCTCTCCAACATCTGATTCCAGAAGCAAAAACTTTTCTTCGTCTGTCAGATTAAATGTTTTTTGCACCACATCAATGGAAGCAGGCGATTGTTTTAACAAAATCTGAATGGAGGAGTTGGTAATAATTGGCACGCCATAAGGCGAACCAAGAAAATCCTCAACATTCTGGGTAATGGTGGCCAGCCCGAGAAAATATTTTCTGCAGCGCTTGGCAATACTGAACAAGAAAGAGGCGGTGTCCTCTGATTTCATCATCCACCAGGCCTCATCCACCACCAGCAGTCTCTTTTTTATGTTTTTTCTTATGGCATTCCAGATATAATGCGTGATGATATACATGGCCACAGGCCTGAGTTCCTCTTCCATATCTCTTACAGAAAAGACTACGAATTTTCTGTTGATATCCACATTGGTCAGCTGGTTTAAAAATCCGGCCCAGGTTCCTCTGGTATACTTGCTAAGGCGCTGAGCCAAAGATTCCCCGCCCTGCATCCCAGCCAAGACTAATTCCAAATCAGAAAGAGTTGGCGGAGAGATATTGGAAAAATCATTATCAGGAGTAATATCCCTTGAGGCATAGGTTTCACTGATGGCTCTGTCCATAATGGAGTCTTCTTCCGGATTGAGCCCGCCAAGCATAAGCCGAAACAAGCCGACCAAGTTTATAATATTGGAACGCAGAACATCTGCTGGCGACTCATCTTCTCCAATTGGCGGAAGATCAAATGGATTAATATGGTGCTTTGAGGTAAGAGAAATATTGAAATATCTTCCGTCAATCGCCTCTGCCAGATGCTCGTATTCGCGCTCAGGATCAATCACTATTACCTCGGTATCAAACATTAAGGTGCGCAAAATCTCTAATTTGGTGCTGTATGATTTTCCAGCGCCGGCTTTGGCAAAAATCACAGAGTTATAGTTTTCAAGAGAAAAACGGTCAAACAAAACTAGACTGTTGTTATGCCTGTTAATGCCGTAAAGAATGCCTCTGTCAGAAGAAAGATCAAAGGAAACAAAAGGAAAGATGCTGGAAGCCGGAGAGGAATTCATTTTGCTGTTAATATCCAGTTTATCAGTGCCAAAAGGAAAAATTGAGTTCAATCCTTCCAATTGCCGGAACAAGGTCGGCCTTACATAAACCAGTTTTGATTCAAGAATTGATTTAATCTCTGTTTCTGTTTTATTGAGTTCCTCCACATTATCCGCATAAACCATTATATAAATGCCAATTGAAAAAAGTTTTTCCTGCGCCTGCTGAAGCTTGTCTCTTAAATCTTCAAGGTCCTGATGTGCGGTGTCCAAAACCGGATCCCTAACCAGCCCTTTTTCCTCGCGCATATGGATCTGGGACTGGACTTCTGCCACCTTTTTCTGCAGCTGCCTCAAAACCGCGCCTGTCTCAACAGGATGAATGAAAATAGAAATGTCAAAAATTTTATCAAGATTGATTACGGGCGAAAACCAGTCTGTTGCCAGAAAACGCGGGTAGGACATGACAAAAATTGTCCGCGCCACCTTTTCGCCGATTTTGATGTGGTTTGAATTAATCTCTAGGGCGGATGGGGCGATTATATCCTGCAGCTGAAGAACGCCGGTAGAATAAATTTCTTCCGGAATAATCGGGACTATTTCTTCCTCCTGCCTTTTTTTAATTTTAAAAAAATCCGCTAATGCCATATTAATTTATGTTTTGCTTATTGACACCTGGCTTGCCACAAGGCCGCTTTCTGTTTCCCCAGGATTAAATAATTTATAATAAAGCTCTATCAGTTCTTCGGTGTTAAGAAAGACCGCCCGAATGCCTATTCTTGACAAGCCGTCCTGGACCACGCCGGCTCTCTGTTGCAACTGGACTTTTACCTCTTCAAATTCAATATTTTTCTGTTCTGATTCTGTTTTTTTGCTTTTGTGCAGGGCTCCAAAAATTTCTGAAACAGGATTATCCCCTTTTATCTGCAAACCAGGCGGGTTATAAGGAATGGCAATGTAAAAAGTTTTTGTAACGATGTTGGTTGTCTTAACAAAGTTTTTTATAAATTCCATATATTCCCTGACTTGAATTCTCAAAAGATCGTTTGGCTGCTCTTTTTCTGCGTCTTCAAGCAAGCCGAGGTAGGGAACAATATCCAGCTTTCTTGACTCAATAAAAATTTGAATGGGAAAATCAAGAGAGTTCAGAAAATTCTGGTACTGGAGAATGATGGCATTCTGCTCGTCTTCTGACTTTAAGGCAAAGTTTAAAGAGGAGGCCATTAAAATCATTCTCATGGAGCCGTCTTTTAAAATCATGACGCCGTCTCTAATTTCTTTTATGGGGACAAAACTTTGTGTTGATTTGGGCTGAACCATATTACTTTATTTTTTCTTTAATGTTTAAACTCCAGGCAAGGTCTTTTAATTTGCTCTCTGTCAGTTTGGGAACATAAATTTCTTCCTCGCCTTTGGCAGCCTCTTTTTTTATCTCTTTAACAATCTTTTTCTCTGGCGGAGTTTTTTTCCACACATATATTTTTGCGGAGAGCAGAAAATTGAAAGCGCTTTCCATGACTTTAATAAATGGCTGTTCATTCACTTTGTAAAAAGCCAGGGCAAAAGCAAGAATGCCGAACGGAATTCCGAAAATTATCATCAGCCAGAAAGGCAGAATGGCGTAGAGGATAAAAATAATGCCTCCTCCGCCTGCCAAAAAGATAAACTGTTTGAGCGTCAATGGCCCAAAAATTTTGCTTTCAACCTCTATAAATTGTGGAACCTGGAATCTCATAATTATTCAGTTGGTTCGCGATAGGGATCTCCGTGAGGGTATTTGCTTTCTTCCGGCGGCATTCGGAAAATATCCTCTTTGGTTTTTAATTCAAAAGATGATTCAGGCTTAGTTGGCTCATGCATTCCTTGCAAAATTTCCGGGACCTCTTCTGCTTCAATTTCTTTTAAAATTTCGTCTTTCCCGACGCCTGCAGGGGTCGGGACTCCGACCTCCGACGCTTCAGGTCGGAGCGTCGGAGCTTCCTCTCCTCCGTGTATTTTCTTAAGCGATTCCCTTACTTTTGAAAAAATCTGGGTGTTTATCTCGTCAGCAATCTTGCGCGCTGTTTCTTTGTCAACATTAAGCCGGTTGCCAAGATTAACAATGAAATCCCGTGAATGCGTTACACCCAACATAACCATTCCGGTTTCGTTCCCGAGCGCGCCAATTTTATCAATTGGCAATTGATATTTTTCACCAATGCCTTTAACAGCTCCCGTCATTTCCACGCTGAAAATCGCATTCCTAAGATCTTCCGGAAGTTTTTTATACATTTCTAATATTTGTTCATCTGTGTATTCCATATTTGGATTATATTATAATATTATTTATAAGAATCTCTGCGGTCTCGAATAGACTGAAGGACTACCTTGTTCCCAAAAATATCGTAACGAACGCGATAATTTCTCTGACGTATTCTCCATTGGCCTTCTCTTTGTTTAACATCGATTAATTTTTTTATCTCATATCTTTTGCTTTTATTGATTGGGTCATTGCGTAAAATTTCTGCGACGATTTCAAAAATTGCAACAATGGTTTTATCTTTTTTGAAGAACTTTTTTAATTCTCTGTCAAAAGCGGGGGTGGTAAAAACCCTAAAGCCACTGCTCATAAATCTATTTCTTTTTAAGCGCTTTTAATAATTTTTCAACCGGTTTAGCTCTGCCTGTTTTATACTCCGCGTATGATTTTTTAATTTGCTCCTTGACGGCCAGATTTCGGACATCAAGATAATCCTCAAATTCGTCAATATCCATAAGGCCGGCAATGGGGTAGCCGTCTTTTTCCAGAATAAAATATTCTTTCTTTAATCTTGCTCTTTTGACAATATTTCCAAGATTAATTCTTGCTTTTGTAATGGGGATAGTGGTAATCATATTGATTAATCTTAATTAACATTAATGAATTCAACCTTTATTTCATAATAATCCTTTAAAAACTTTTGTCAAATTATTTGTTCATCTGTAAAATTTTCCATATGATTTTTATTGTTAAATTATGGCGTGGGTTTCCCTCCTCCGCCCGTCTTTATGCCGCTGATGCTTGCCTGAAGTCCGGCTGTTTCACCTTTTCTCTCTTTTCTTTCTTCTAATTTTTCTTTCCTCTCTCCGTATTTCTCTATCTTACTGAGAGATTCAGTCGCCCTTTGCTTTTCTATAAGTTTTTGCGCCTTTCGTTTTTTAGCGACATTTAATTCGCCTTTTGCTAAATTTATTGCCATTGTATCGCCGCTTTTTACCGCCTCTGCCAATTTATATTCAGCAGCCGTAACATCAGTTATGATATCTTCAATGTCCGAGTCAATACTCTTAATTTTTTGTGTCAATCCCGGCACTAAAGTTTCCATTGTCGGCAAATGACGCTCTAATCTTTCAAGCTCTTGCTTTTCTTTCTCCCCTGACTGTCTTTTTGCCATTACTCCTTTTGCTGCTGCTTTTCTGGCATCAGATACTGTAGGATCTTTTAATACTGCCTGTAATCCTGCGGTGCTGTGTGAACCATATTGTTTTTCATATTCTTTTTGTTTTTTTACTTTTTCCTGCTGTCCCCAAGAAGATACTTTGGCAAAGCCGCGCCCAACAATAGGAAGACCGGCGGCCTTAGAAATTCTTCCGCCAGTCTTTTTGTTAATCCAACTTTTTTCATCAAGCGCTTTTTCCGCAGCATACCCAGCCCCTCGTTTGCTGATCCTGCCTGCATATCCTTG
Organism: Patescibacteria group bacterium; assembly: GCA_018827845.1. Lineage (GTDB taxonomy): Bacteria > Patescibacteriota > Minisyncoccia > UBA9983 > UBA9983 > JAHIER01. The sequence continues at coordinate 10 of JAHJXC010000060.1, read as the reverse complement.
GCCTGCGCTT